>RFOC01000148.1 GCA_009926815.1 Planctomycetota bacterium | reverse complement strand
CCTCCATCTCGCGGAACTTGTCCACCACGAAGGGCGAGTCGATGCTGACGCCGAACACGTCGCAGCCCATACCCTGCCACTTCGACCAGCCGTCCCGGAAGGTGCACATCTCGGCCTGGCAGACCGGGCTGAACGCGAGCGGGAAGAAGAGCAGCACCGTCTTCCGGCGACCGAGATGGGCCGAGAGATCGACCGGGTTCCCGGGCTTGGAAGGAAGCGTGAAGACGGGTGCCTTGGTTCCAACGGCGACGGACATGGGGGTTCTCCTTGGTCGGCGGCCATGCGGGCCGGCGAACCGGGAAACCTATCAGGCACCGCGGGCGCCAACGGCCCCTATCCGGAGGCCGGGCTCCGGAAAGACCGGGGATGCCGTGTGGACAAACGGCGTCGTGGTCTGGACCTCGGGGAAAAAGGGCCTGAAGTCCGGACTGGGGCCCCTGGCGACTGGATCCTGCCCGCCATCGGAGGAATCCCATGCCCAAGTCCGCCCGCCTGCTCGCCAGCCTTGTCCTCTTCGTCGTCACCGCGGCGTCCCAATCGCAGTCGACCTGCTGCACACCCGGCTCCCAGGCCGGATGCGCGGATGAGGCGTGCACGGAGTCGATCTGCGGCATCGATCCCTGGTGCTGCTCGGTGGAGTGGGACCAGCGATGCGCCACGGAAGCCAGCGTGCTGTGCACCGTGTGCAGTCCGCAGACGGCGTGCAACCCGCCCACGGCCACGCTTCTGGAGGCGGAAGCCTGCGGTGCCTTGGGCGGCGATCCCTGCGGCACTCCCGCAGGCCTGCCCACCAGCCTGCCATGGATGACCTCGGTGCAGGGCACCCTGTGGGCATCGGACCTCCAGCGGGATGTGGACTGGTACGCCTTCGAGTTGACCGAGCCGTCACGAGTGCAGGTGCATTGCTGGAGCCAGGGCCCCTTGGGCACGGCTCTCATCGATGATCAGTGCCCTCCCACGGTGCACGCCGACGGCCCGGATGGATGCCCCGCCACCATCGAGGCATGCCTTCCCGCGGGGAGTTACCGCGTGGTCGTCCGCTCGTTGCTCTTCGAGACCCTGCCCTGCGGCGATCCCCGAGGCACCTACGTGCTGCGCATCGCACGGGAGCCCTGCCAGCCCGATCCTCCAGTGAACGACCGGCGCGCGGATGCGTTGAGCGTGGGCGAAGGTCTCTGGAACTTCGATTCAGCCGAGGCCTCCACCGACCCTGAACCGCTGCCCGCCTGGTGCGACGAGGGCACGGGCCTGGCCATCTCCAACGACGTGTGGTTCCTCTTCGATCCGCCGCGGGCCGCGTGGTGGACCATCGGAACCTGCGGTGCGTCGCCCTGGGACACGCGGATCGCGATCTACCCGCCGGGCTCCAGCATGCCCATGGCCTGCAGCGACGATGCCTGCCAGGGTGATGCCGCCGAACTTCGGGTGCCACTTGAGGCGGGCGAACCCGTGCTCATTCGGCTTGGAGGCTGGGGACACGGAGGACTGGGCGTGCTTCGGATCCTGGAGGACGGCGGCAACGGATCCTGTCCCGGTGATCTGGACGGAGACGCCCATGTCACCGCGGCGGACATCGGATCCCTGCTGGTGGTCTTCGGCTCCGACATGGCGGAGGCGGATCTGGATGGCAGCGGGACGGTCGATTCCGGAGATCTCGGACTTCTCCTCATCCTGATCGGACCATGTCCTGAAAACCTTCGCGGGACCATTTTGTCCGAGAAGATTGGAGAGTTAGACTCGTTGCCGTGACCCTGTCCCACGCCCCGATCCGCCGATGGGCGGCCGCCTTGGCCCTGCTGCTGTGCTGCCTCCCCGCGGCGGCGCAGAACAACTGCCTGGAGGTTCGGGGCACCCCCGGCTGCTCCAGCTCGCTCTGCTCGGCGGCGGTCTGCGCCACGCTGCCGGAGTGCTGCACCGTGGCCTGGGACTCGGCCTGCGCCACTCAGGCCCTGTTCGTCTGCGAGGGTTGCGGCTCCACGCCGGAGAGCTGCGTGCTGCCCCACCCCAAGAAGGGTTGCGCGGATGCGGAGTGCTGTCAGGACATCTGCGCCCTGGATGACTACTGCTGCAACGTGGAGTGGGACGACAACTGTGCGCTGCTGGCCCAGATCAACTGCGAACCCGCCGGCCCGGTGCCCTGCGGAGACCCCAATGCCGGCAGTTGCACCGCGCCTCATCCCACCCCGGCCTGCAACGATGCCGACTGCTGCGACCAGGTGTGCGCCAGCTGGGATCCCTGCTGCGTGACCGCTTGGGACAACTTCTGCGTCTCGCTGGCCCAGTCCCTGTGCTCCACGGCCTGCGATCCGGGTTGCCCCACGGGCTCCTCGCAGGAGATCGAGACCTGCGGCTCCCGAACCAACGACCCCGTCTTCCGTCCGGGGTCGCCCGCCGGCGTTCCCCAGGCGATCCTGCGCGACAGGGATGTCTGCGGCCGACTCACCGTCACCCCCTCGCTCAATGACGTGGACGTCTACCTGGTCAGCCTGCAGGGACTGGACACCGACAGCGACGGCCTGGTGAAGATCCGGGTCTTCCTCACCGCCGCCTCACCCATGTTCGCGGCCGTGGTTCCGGTGAACAGCGCGGAAACCGTGCTGCCCCTGGGCTCACGACTGACCGTGAACGCCACCGGCTGCGGCACCAGCAAGGCGTGGACCTGCGTGGCACCCACCAGCTGGTGGATCGTGGTGGCACGCGGAACGGATGGCGTGATCTCCAATGCCGCCACGGACTGCAATGGCGGCCGCTACCGCCTTCGCGTGGAATCCGCCGCAGCCTGCGGCGACCCGTGCGGCACGGGATCGGGCGACTGCTTCGCGCCCCATGCCACGCCAAGCTGCGCCAACGCCGCGTGCTGTGCCACCACCTGCGCGCTCCTGCCGGACTGCTGCGACATCGCGTGGGACATGGCATGCGTGCTGGTCGCGGACGAGAACTGCGGCGCCCCGGCACCCTCGAACGATGCCTGCGCGAACGCCCAGCGGATCACCGAAGGCGCCTGGTCGGTCAGCACGCTTGGCGCGACCAAGGATGGCGATCCGGTGCCCACTGGATGCCGCGTGGCCGGGGCCGACTCCGGTCGGGATGTCTGGTTCCGCTGGCGGCCCGCTCGCTCGGGCGAATGCCAACTGGATCTCTGCGGGGCCATCTGGGACACCCGGCTCGAGATGTTCACCGGGCCCTGCGGTGATCGCGTGCGCGTGGCCTGCGCAGATGACAGCCCCTTCTGCGATCCCGCCCGAGGCAGCCGGCTCACCTTCCAGGCCTCCTGTGAACTGGACTACCTGATCCGGGTCAGCGGCGTGGCCAACGAGCGCGGCCTGGCCACGCTGACCATCTCCACCCCGGCAGGCACCGCATGCTGCACAGGAGACCTCGATGGCTCGGGCACGGTCGATGCCGCGGACATCGGCACGCTGCTGACGCTGTTCGGTGCCTCGGGCGGCCCCGGGGATCTGGACGGCTCGGGGCTGGTGGACGCTGCCGACATCGGCACGCTGCTGACCCGGTTCGGACCCTGCTCCTGAAGGTCAATCAGCCTTCACTGGGTGTCTGGGGCGAGAGCGCCCGGCGCATGATCTTGCCCGTGGGGTTGCGAGGCAGCGCCTGTCGGCATCGGATCTCCCTGGGCACCTTGTAGGGCGGCAGCACGGTCCGGCAGTGATGCTGCAGCGCCACGGGGTCGAAGGCGTGACCCTCGTGGAGTTCCACGAAGGCCAGCGGCAGCTCGCCTCGCGATGGATCCTGCATGCCGATCACCGCCGAATCCTTCACGGCGGGATGCCGGCCTCGATCTCGCGCGGGAAGACGTTCTCGCCTGAGATGATGAGCATCTCCTTGATCCGTCCGGTGATGAAGAGATGCCCCTGGGCATCCATCCGGCCCATGTCCCCGGTGCGGAAGAAGCCCTGCTCGTCGAACACGCGGGCGGTCTCCTCCGGAAGCCTCCAGTAGCCCTTCATCACGTTGGGGCCCTGGATGCGGATCTCGCCATCCTGGTCGGGGCCCAGCACGCTCCCGTCGGGACCCACGATGCGCTCCACCACGTCAGGCAGGGGCCGCCCCACGCTGCGGTGCCGCCACTCATCGGGCAGGCACCAGTTGGTCACGGGGCTGGTCTCGGTGAGTCCGTAGCCCTCGGCGATCCGCACCCCGAAACGCTCGCGGAAACCCTCCGCCACCGCATCCGGAAGCGGCTCGCCTCCACTGACCGCGTACCGCAGCCTGGCGAAGCACTCCGCGCCGCCATGGCGGGCCGCCACGAGCGCGTTGTACATGCTGGGAATGGCCACGAAGGCCGTCACCTGATGCTCCCGAGCCAGGTCCAGAACCTTGCGTGGCTGGAAGCGGGCCGTGTAGACCGCCCTCGCCCCGATGGCCAGTGGAAGCAGCGTGAGCACCGTCAGTCCGAAGGAATGGAACTGCGGCAGGACCCCCAGAAGCACGTCGCGATGGTCGAAGGTGGCCCACCGGACGATCTGGTCCACGTTGGCCGCCAGATTGCCTGCGGTCAGCATGACCCCCTTGGGCCGACCGCTGGTGCCGCTGGTGTAGAGCAGCACGGCCAGATCCCCCGCCCCGCGTCGTCGGGCCCGCCGGATGGGCGGCAGCCGCCTGAAGTCGATCGACTCCAGTCGCAGCGGCTTCATGGATGCGGTCGGACCGTGGATGTACTCCAGCATGGGATCCACGGTCACCACGGTCTCCAGGCCCGAATCCTGCACGATGTACTCCAGGTCCTCCCGGGAGAGCAGGTAGTTCAGGGGCACGACCACCTTGCCGGTCATCCAGCCGGCCAGCAGGGCCGCCGGGAAGAGGCCGCTGGTGGGCAGCAGCACGCCCACCACCTGTCGATCCGTGCTTCGCTCGATCGCCCGGGCCATGTGCCAGGCCGCCGCGAGCAGCATGCCCGCCTTCCAGGTCCGCTGGTCGTCGACCACCACCGGACGCAACGGATGCAGCAGGAGTTGACGCTGGATCCGAAGAAGGAGGTCCATGACAGTCGATACAGTAACGACAACCATGCGCCACCACCATCGCCTGACGGGTCTCCTGCTCCTGCTCGCTCTCCTGCCGCTGGCCGCCTGCCAGAATGCGATGCAGCGACTTGACACGGCGTATCAGGCCTATGACAAGAAGGACTGGGCGAAGGCCTTGAGCGAGGCCGATGCCGCGCGGAACGAGCTGAAGCCGCCCCAGCGCGAGCGGGCCGCCCTGCTGGCCGGACTGTCGGCGTTCAATCAGGACAACTTCCCGGTGGCCCGCGAGCGGTTCGCCATCTCCGAAACCAGCGCCGAGAACGACGTGGCCGGCAAGTCCAAGCTCATGCTCGGGCACATCCTGGATCAGGAGCGCAGTTACACCGCGGCTGCGGTGAAGTACGACCAGGCCGCGACGCT
>RFOC01000147.1 GCA_009926815.1 Planctomycetota bacterium | reverse complement strand
GCGGTCGGGATTGCCTGGATCCTCGATCCAGCGCTCGCCATCGAGCACGAACTTGTAGAGGCGGACTCCAGCCTCCATGGGCACCTCGACCGCCCAGCCGCCCTCCGCCTGACGCTGCATGGGCGTCCGGTCACGGTTCCAGCCGTTGAAGTCACCAGCGAGGTTCACGCGCTCCGCCTGGGCCGCTCCGGCCGGCAGCGTGACGCGAACCCGCCAGCCTGCCCCGGGATTCTCGCGGGCAGCCACGCCATTGGGGAGCCTGGTCCGGGGAGCGGCGGCGTCCGCCCGGGCCACCGGCACCTGGGGCGGGAAGTCAGGCTTGGGGGGCTCGGCCGCGGCGGAGCGCAGCGCCAGCGTCAGCAGGATGACGGGCCGTGACATGGCCCAACCCTATACTCGCCGCCATGCCCGATGGAAGTCGAGAAGGCTCGTTCCTGAGCCGTTTCCTGCGACTCGTCCTGCTCTGGGCGGCCATCGGGCTGGTGATCTGGAGTTTCGGCCGGGTGGGGCTTCGCACCTGGCGGAACTGGCGGGACCGCGCCGAGATCGACAAGGAACTCGTGGTGCTGCACTGGAGCGGCGAGGGCGGCCCCGAGGAGAACGCCATCGTGGAGAAGTCGCTCCGGGCCTTCGAGGCAGCCCACCCCGGCATCCGAGTGCGGCGGCTCAATCCAGGCGATGCGGGCAGCTTCTACACCAAGCTCCAGACCATGCTGGCCGCCGGTGATCCACCCGACCTGTTCTACGTGGGTGCCGAGCGCGTGGCCAGTTTCGTGGACATGGGTCTGCTCGAGCCCCTCGACCCGTACCTGCAGGCCGACGCGAAGGCCGCGGCCCCCGAGGCCATCGACCTGGCCGGCTTCTTCCCGAGCACCGTGGCCGCGTTCAAGCACGACGGCACCCGCATGGGCCACGGCACGCTCTACGGCGTCCCGAAGGACTTCACCACCGTCGGCTTCTACTACAACAAGGACCTGTTCCGGAAGGCGGGCGTGCCCTTCCCGAAGGATGACTGGACCTGGGATCAGTACATCGCCGCGGCCCGGGCCATCGGCACGATGAAGGATGCGGCCGGCGAGTCCTACGTGGGCAGCGAGTTCGTGACCTGGCCCATGATGGTCCGCGCGTACCTCCGCACCGAGGGCGCCGAGGTGCGCGGGCGGGATTTCGACGACCTCACCATCGAGTCGCCCGCCACGCAGGCGGCGCTCGACCGGTTGCGCGGCTGGCGGCAGGACGAGACGAACACGCTCACGAGTGGCCGCAGCAAGCTGGCCTCGGGCGCCGCGGCCTTCGTGACGGGCCGCGTGGGCATGGCTGGCCCCTTCGGCCGGTGGGTGGTGCCGGAGTACCGCCGCATCCGCGACTTCGACTGGGACTACGCCCCGTTGCCACGCGGCGCGAGGCAGGCCAACGTCATCGCCACCGTGGCGTGGGCCATGAGCGCGCGCAGCGAGAACAAGCCCGAGGCCTGGCAGCTGCTCCGCTGGCTGGTGAGCCCGGACATGCAGGCGGCCAACGCGAGGCTGGGCCTGGCGCTGCCGACCATCCGCAGCGTGGCCGAGAGCGACGCGTTCCTGGATGCCTCGCAGAAGCCCTCCAACAACCGGGGCTTCCTGGATCCGGCGCCGACCGCGGAGGTGGTGGACTGGCCCAGTGATCCTCGCTTCGAGCAGCTGCTGGCGGGCAACCTGGATCGCGCGCTGCTGGTGGGTGACCAGAGCGTGGCCGAGGCCACCCGCGGCTTCCTGGCCGAGTGGACCGCCGAGAAGGACAGCCCACTCGCGAAGCCGGGGTTCCCGGCGTTCCCGTGGCGGCCGGTCACGTGGGTGCTCTCGCTGCTGGCCGCCGCCGTGGTGGTCTGGATGGTGCGAATGGCCAGCGCGCGGCGCGAGGGCCGCGCCGAGACGAGCGAGGCACGGTGGGGCTGGCTGCTGGCCAGCCCGTGGCTGCTGGGATTTGCGCTCTTCATGGCCTTCCCCATCGTGATGAGCCTGCTGCTCAGCCTGGCCAAGTGGAAGGGCGTGAGCACGCTGGACACCGCCACGCTGGTGGGTGGCGGCAACTACCTCCAGCTGCTGGGCCATGACCCCCGCTTCATGACCAGCCTGAAGGTGACCCTCTACTACACGCTGATCGCGGTGCCTGGCGGGCAGGCGCTGGCGCTGCTGGCGGCGGTGCTGATGAACCAGAAGATCGGCGGGATCCACTTCTTCAGGGCCGCCTGGTACCTGCCGAGCGTCCTCGCCGGCGTGGGCGTGGCGGTGCTGTGGCGGTGGATCTTCGACACCGACGGCGGCCTGATGAACATGGCCCTTCGTCCCCTGCTTGGACTGTTCGGCGGAAGCCCCCCCGACTGGTTCGGCAAGGATGCGGCCACGTGGGGCGCCCCTGCCTTCGCGATCATGGGCTTCTGGACGGTGGGTGGCGGCATGATGATCTACCTGGCCGGCCTTCAGGCGGTGCCCGAGGAACTGCTCGAGGCCGCTCGCATCGATCGGCTGGGCGCCTTCGCTCGCTTCTTCCGCGTCACGCTGCCCATGCTCAGCCCCGTGATCCTGTTCAACCTGATCATGTCGATCATCGGCAGCTTCCAGGTGTTCACGCAGGCGTTCGTGATGACCGGCGGTGGACCGGGCGACCTGACGCGGTTCTACGTGCTCAACCTGTACAACCAGGCCTTCGAGTTCTACGAGATGGGCTACGCCAGCGCCATGGCGTGGATCCTGCTGTTGATCACCCTGGGCCTGACCATGCTCACCCTGCGCGGCAGCCGCGGCCTGGTGCACTACGAGGGCCTGAAGCGATGAGCCGCCCCGACCTGGCAAGGCCGGCGAAGGGGCACTCCGGCGCCGTCGGCGGCCACGTGACGCGTGCCGTCGGATGGTCCGTGCTGCTCCTGGGCACGCTGGTCATGGTGTTCCCCCTGCTCTGGATGGCCTCGGTCAGCCTGCTCACCCCGGACCTGGCCCAGGCGGCCACGGTCAGCGGCGACCTGAAGCGGCTGGTGCCCACGGATCCGCAGTGGCAGAACTTCCCGGCGGCCCTGGCCCGGATGGGCGCCGCGCGAGAGCCATGGAAGGGCTTCCTGGACGCGCTGGCCAACTCCGTGGTGGTGACCAGCCTGGTGGTGGTGGGCACGGTGCTCAGCAGCAGCCTGGTGGGCTTCGCCATGGCGCGCATGCGCTTCCGCGGCCGCAACGGGCTCTTCCTGCTGATGCTGGCCACCATGATGCTGCCCGGACAGGTGACCATGATCCCCATGTTCCTCATGTTCCGGAACCTGGGATGGGTGGACACCATCCTGCCTCTGGTGGTGCCGGCCTTCTTCGGCAACGCCTTCTTCATCTTCATGTACCGGCAGTTCATCGCGCAGGTGCCCGAGGCGCTGGTGGAGGCCGCCAAGGTGGATGGCTGGGGCTGGCTGGGCGTCTGGTGGCACGTCATCCTGCCCCTGTGCCGCCCGGTCACCGCCATCTGCGCGGTCTTCACCTTCATCTACGTGTGGAACGACTTCATGGGCCCGCTCATCTACCTGCAGAGCGACGAGCAGGCCACGCTGGCCGTGGCCCTGAACAGCTTCCGCAACCAGTATGGCGGCGTGAACAACGTGAACCTGCTCATGGCGGCCAGCCTGGTCACCATGCTGCCGTGCATCCTGCTCTTCCTGGCGGCGCAGAAGCAGTTCATCGAGGGACTGGGCAAGGGTGCGGTGAAGGGCTGAACAAGGACGACCATGGCGACCATCGATCTCAACGGCGTCGGCAAGACCTATCCGGGTGGCGTGCAGGCGGTGCGCGGCGCCGACCTCCGCATTGGCCACGGCGAGTTCGTGGTGCTGGTGGGCCCCTCGGGCTGCGGCAAGAGCACCCTGCTCCGCATGATCGCGGGCCTGGAGACGATCACGGCGGGCACGCTGGCCATCGACGGCAGCGTGGTGAACGACGTGCCGCCGCAGGACCGCGACATCGCCATGGTGTTCCAGAACTACGCGCTCTATCCGCACATGGATGTTCGCACCAACATGGCCTTCGGACTGCTGCGACGTCGCAAGTTCGCCAGCCGCCTGCGGGCCCTGCTGTCCCCGGCCTACGCCAGCGGCCGAACCCACGAGCGAGCCGAGATCGACCGCCGCGTGCTGCAGGCCGCCCGCGTGCTGGGCATCGAGCACCTGCTGCAGCGCAAGCCCGCGGCCCTCTCGGGCGGCCAGCGGCAGCGGGTGGCCGTGGGCCGTGCGATGGTGCGCGAACCCAAGGTGTTCCTCTTCGACGAGCCGCTCTCCAACCTGGACGCCAAGCTGCGCGTGGAGATGCGGGCGGAACTCCGCATGCTGCATCGGCGACTGGGGGCCACCATGATCTACGTCACCCACGATCAGGAAGAGGCCATGAGCCTCGGTGACCGGGTGGTGGTGCTCAAGGACGGGCTGATCCAGCAGGCCGCCACACCGCGTCAGGTCTACGACCGCCCTGCCAACCGCTTCGTGGCGGAGTTCGTGGGCACCCCCACCATGAACATGGTCGAGGGCACGCTCGAGGCCCGCGGCACGGGCATGGTCTTCCGGGGCCAGGGCATCGTCATCGAGGGCCGGGTGGACGCGTGGCGGAGCCTGATCGAGCCGCGGCCCCGACCGGTGGTGCTGGGCATCCGGCCCGAGCATGTGCAGATCGGGGGCGGCACCGGGCTGCAGGCCACGGTGGAGGCCGTGGAGCACTACGGCGATCGCATGGACGTGCAGTTGCGATGCGGCGACCGTTCGGTGACGGCCCGCTGCCTGCCCCAGCCCCTGCAGGAAGGCGGCATGGTCAACCTGACGGTCGACTTGGCGCGGACCCATCTCTTCGAGCCCGGAAACGCCGGCCTTCGGCTGGGCGAGTGAGCCTGGGCCGCCCGCGCAAATGAAAGGCCCCCGGCCGGAGCCGGGGGCCTGGATCATCGAACTTGGTCAGCCGGGAATCAGACTGCGCAATCGCCGAACAGGATCAGCAGGCTGCCGATGTCGCCGGCATCCACCGCACCGCTGTCGTCGAGGTCACCCGTGCAGCCGGGGGTGCCGCCCGCGCAGTCGCCGAACAGGATGAGCAGGCTGCCGATGTCGCCGGCGTCGACGGAGTTGCTCGCGTCGAGGTCGCCCAGACAGACCGGAGCGCTCACGCAGGCGTCCGGGCCATCCGAGGAGACGAACTGGTCACCCGCGATGTCCGCGAAGCTGAACCGGAGCTTGCCGGTGGGGTTCTGGCCGTTCCAGCCACCGACGCCGTCACCGCCCAGATTGCCCGAGTTGGCAGGCAGAGCGCCCAGCACCTGGTTGCTCGCGTAGTCGTGACCGCCACCGTTGATGAAGGCACACACGCGGATCGGGCCATCGGACCAGCCCAGATTGGCCAGCGGAATCTTGATCTCCATGCCGGTGGTGACGCCGCAGCCGTC
>RFOC01000146.1 GCA_009926815.1 Planctomycetota bacterium | reverse complement strand
TGCAGCGCCAGTTGCCGGTCCGCCTCCTGCCTTGATCCCGTGGCGTCCGCCACCAGCACGGGTTGGACTTCCTTTTGCCTCAGATCGTAAACGGTCTGGCGAACGCAGACATGGGCCTCGCACCCCGCCACCAGCACACGTTTTTTTCCCAATGCTTTGCCCGCCTCCACCGCGGAAAAGGTGCTTTTGGAAGTCGGCGTAACCTTCCCCGCCGCCTGCACAATTGCTGGAACCGTCTTCCCCAGCTTGGCGGGCACCTGCTCGGTGATGGCCACGGGCATCTCCAGCGGATGGGCGTACAACGTCAACAGCTGGATCAACACCAACCTGAAGGTGGGCGGCGGCACATCAGCCCCCACGGCCCAGCCCGGCAGTTCCGTCCGCGTGATGAACCATTCCTGGATCGGGTCCTTCGGGGCTGGCAACGAGACCTTCGACCGCGAGGCCCTGCGACGCCTCGACTTCATCATGACCCGTGATGGGGTGCTGGGTGTGTGCGGCGAGAACAACGGCGCGGGCAGTGCCCGGCAGCCCATGATGGGTGACACGTTCAACGGTCTCAGCGTGGGCCGCATGGACCTGCAGCACTCGGCGGGTGGAACGACCGCGACCGGCGACCATCCGGGCCGGATGAAGCCCGACATCATCGCGCCCGGGCAGTTCACCAGTTTCTCGACCCCGGTGGTCGGGTCCGCCGCCGCGCTGCTCTTCCAGACGATCGGCGGCTCGGCCTACAGCTCGCTCACGGCGGCGCAGAAGGTGCAGGTGGTCAAGGGCTGCCTGCTCGGCGGCGCGGAGCGCGACGAGAACTGGTCCAACGAGGCGCCGCAGGAAGGCGTGAACCGCGGCACCACGAACCGCCCCATCGATGCGCTGCGCGGCAGCGGCCTGGTGAACATCGACCGATCGCACCGCATCCTGACCGCGACCCGCATCAACGGGGCCAGCAGCGTGGCCACGGCCGTTCCCGTGACCGAGGCCCAGGGCTGGGGCACGGGGACGATCACGCCGTCGCAGAAGAGCTACTGGCGATTCCGCGTGAACCGGCCGACGCCCGCCTTCGACTTCACCATCAACTGGTCGCGCGGCGTGGCGAGCAACTTCGCCAGCTACACCTACGCCAACCTGAACCTGCGTCTCTACAAGCTGGTCGAGGGCGGCACCCTGCAGCCTCTGGAGGGAGACGCGGGGATCGAGTTCTTCGCGGGTGGAAACGTGTCGAGCACCTCGGTGGTGGACAACATCGAGACGCTGCACCTGGTCGGACTGGAGCCCGGTGATTACGCGGTGGAACTCTCCCGTGCCGACACGAGCACCGTGGCGTTCACCGCCTACGCGACCTGGGTGATGGATGAGGCCGCGCTGGGTCCCGTGGATGGCGATCTCGACGGCAGCGGCTCCGTGGACGCCGGGGACATCGGCTCCATGCTCACGCTCTTCGGCACCGCCAACCCCAGGGCCGACCTGGATCACAGCGGCACCGTGGACTCCGCCGACATCGCGGAACTGCTGCTGATCTTCGGCTGACGAACCCATGCCCGGCACGCTCAGAGCGGTGGTGATCCTGGCCGCCGCGATGGCGCAGTCGGCGCGGGCCGATCTTCCGGGCTTCGGGGCACCCGAGAGCATTCCGCTTGGTGAGGGAGCGTTCCCCACGCAGCCGGTCCTGGCCGACTTCGATGGTGATGGCCAGGCGGACCTGCTGGTCCCCGGTCGGAACACGGATGGCACCGTCGCCTTGATTCGCGGCGTGGGGGCCGTCGCCCCGGTCGTGGAGCACCTGCAGGTGGGAGGGCAGACGGACTGGGCCGAGGCCGCGGACCTGGACGCCGACGGCCATCTGGACGTGGTGCTCGCCGTCCGGAACATCCGGGGTGGCGTGGCGATCCTGCGCGGGCGAGGTGATGGCTCCTTCGATCCCGTTCGCTTCATCTGGACGGGGCGGGAATGCCGCTGCGTGGCGGTGGGTGATGTGGATGGCGATGCGAAGCCGGACGTGGTGGCCTGCAACGCGCGATCGGGAACGCTTCGCGTGCTCCGCAACCTGGGACAGATGCAGTTCGAGGCCGGCACGGAGATGGGCGTGAACCGATGGAGCGTGGGATCTCCGGGCCAGAGCTGGGTGGCGCTGCGTCCGGCGACCGAGGGCGCCTCGCTGGCGGACATCTCGGTGGGGGGTGGCCGTCTGAACCTGCGAGCCGCTTCCGCGGCAGGCTGGCTTCCCGAGACCAGCTGGTCCGTGCCATCCGTGCAGGGCACCCTGCCGGGCATCTCGTTCGGTGAACTGGCCGATCTGGATGGTGATGGCCTGGAGGAGTGGATCTCGCAGTCGCTGACCACCACCGGGCTCAACCCGCTCCTGGTGTGGCGAGGTGAGCCTGGGGGAGTGCCCGGGGCCTGGCAATCATGGCCCGGCCCGACGCTCGGACGAGGATTCCGGGCGGTGACCGCCGACCTGGATGGCGATGGTGACCGGGACGTGCTGAGCCTCTCGGTGCTCGAGGGCCAGCTGGTGGCGATGGAGAACGTCTCCTCGCCTGGTCAGATCCAGTTGCGGGCCGCGGTGCCGCTGCTCGAGGGCTCCTTTCTCCGGCACGTGGTGGCGGGCGATGTGGACGGTGATGGAAGGCGTGATCTGCTGGTCTGTGATGCAAGCGAGTCGCGAGTGCTTCGGCTGAGGAATCTGGGACCCGCTGGGGTGCCGCCGGCTCGCCGCCTGGCGCGCATGCACCTGGATGAACCCTCGGAAGTGACGGACGCGTCCCGCGAGATGCAGCGACTCCTCGATGTGGGACCCTCGCCCGCAGCGGCTGGTCCCGAGGCGCGACTCGGGACGCGTTCCATGCCATCCGCCTGCGGACCCGAGGCGGGTCGCTGCGATGAACCGCATGCGACGCCCGGGTGCTACACGCCGAGTTGCTGCGAGAAGGTCTGTCTGCTGCTGCCGGAGTGCTGCGAGACCGCGTGGGACCAGGCCTGCGTGGACTGGGCCGACAGCGAGTGCGCGGGTCTGGTGTGTCCGAGTCCCGGGAACTGCCTGCTGCCGCACGGCGAGGCGGGATGCGATGACGCCGTCTGCTGCGAACGCGTGCGTCGACTGGATCCGGTGTGCGACGGGGTGTGGGATGAGCTGTGCGTGGAACTGGCCCGCCTGGCCTGTGGCGTGGAGCCTCCGGTGCTGGAAGTGCCGGCCGACGCGATCGACGAGGCGGAGCCCTGCGGGCAGAGGCTCTCCGAGGGATGCGGCAACCGCTCGGCACCCAACTTCGTTCCGGTGGTCACGGGCCAGCGCCGCTCCGGACGGGTGCAGGCATTCGGCGTCCGGGACGTGGACGCCCACCTTCTCACGCTGGCTGCACCGGCTCTGGTCCGCCTTGAACTGCGGCCGGAGTTCCCGGCGCACCTGGTGCTGGCCGGGGGACCCTGCGAGGGGCCGCTTCAGACCCTCGCCGAGGCGTTCGCGCTCCCGGGTGGCGTGGCCCGCATCGACCGCATGCTGCCAGCGGGAAGTCATCGGGTGTTCGTGTCCATGGCCACGCCGCTGCAGGCGTTGCGCGACGGCCAGCCGTGTCCGATCACGGACCCCGAGGACACCACGCAGCCTGGCCTGTTCGGGGGTGCCTGGTGGATGTCGATCGAGGATCGATCGGGCAAGATCGGGTGCGACCTGGATGGCAGTGGCAGCGTCGACGCCGCCGACATCGGCAGCCTGCTGGTGCTGTTTGGGGGATCCGGACCGGCGGGTGACCTGGATGGCAGCGGCGAGGTGGATGCCGCGGACATCGGTTCGCTGCTGATCTGCTTCGACTGAGCGCCGCGTAGACTGCGGTGCGTGAGTCGCCGCACCCGCGAACGCCTGCAACTGCTGGTGCTGGGGATGGTGCTGGCGGTGTGCATGCTGTGGCCCATGTGGCTGGCGGTGCAGGGGGCCTTCCGCACCCATGACGACACGGGCTGGACGACGTGGCATGTGGTGGAGGTCTTCCGGGATCCCGTGACGCGGACAGGGCTCGTGCACGCGATGGTGATCGCCTCGTGCGTGACCGCCGGCACGCTCATGCTCTCGTTCGGTCCAGCCTGGGTGCTGTCGCGATTCGCCTTTCGAGGCCGCTCGCTGCTCTGGGGCCTGCTGCTGCTGCCCATGATCCTGCCGCCCTTCGTGGGCGCGATCGGCCTGCGGCACCTGCTGGGTCGGGAGGGCGCCTTCAACGCGCTGCTGCTGGACATGGGGTTGATCCGCGAGGCGATCGACTTCACCGGCCGGGGCGGGCTCTGGTCGGTGGTGCTGCTGGAGACGCTGTCGCTGTATCCGATCGTGCTGCTCAATCTGACGGCGGCACTGGCCAACCTGGATCCGACGCTGGACGAGGCCGGTGCGGGGCTGGGTGCCGGCGGCTGGCGGCGCTTCCGTCGCATCACGCTGCCGCTGATCCGGCCTGGCGCGTTCGCCGGCGCCGTGATCGTGTTCATCTGGGCCTTCACGGAACTGGGCACGCCGCTCATGTTCGAGTACCGCAGCGTGACCAGCGTGCAGATCTTCGAGGGCCTGAAGGAGATGGAGACCAGTCGAAGGCCCTATGCGCTGGTGGCGGTCATGCTGACCGTGGCGGTGCTCATGTACCTGCTTGGTCGCCGTGCAGTGGGCAGGGGCGCCGATGCGATGCAGGCGAAGGCTTCCATGCAGCGGCATGAACGGCCGCTTCGCGGATGGCGCGCCGGGGCGTGCTGGCTGGGGCTGGGCACGGTGGCCCTGGTGGCCGCCTTGCCGCATCTGGCCACGCTGCTGGCCAGTCTGTCGCCGCCGGGACGCTGGTATGGAACCGTGATGCCCGACGCGTTCACCCTGGAGGGATGGCGAGAGGCCATGACGCACCCCCTGGCGGTTCGGAGCATCCGCAACAGCCTGCTGCTGTCGGTGTGCGCCACGGCGGCGGCGGTGGTGGTGGGCCTGATGGCCGCCCGGCTGGTGGTGCGCGGGAAGATCCGCGGCCGTGGCGCGATCGACGCGGTGGTCATGCTTCCGCTGGCGGTGCCCGGGCTGGTCATGGCCTTCGGCTTCGTCGCCATGAGCCTGGAGTGGCCCTTCGGAGGCCGCATGCCCGGGTGGCTGGCGGGCCCCGCCGAGGCCCTGCTGCCGGCGACCTGGTTCGCCTGGGTCCATCAGGCACCGCTGCGGCCGCTGGTGGACATCCTGGGTGCCGATCCCAATCCCTTCCCGCTGCTGGCCACGGCCTACGCGGTCCGGCGGCTGCCCTACGTGGCCCGAAGCGCGGCGGCCGGCCTGCAGCAGACCAGCGTGACCCTGGAGGAGGCGGCCATCGGACTGGGTGCGAGCCGCTGGCGGGTCCAGCGTCGCATCGTGCTGCCGCTGGTGGGGGCCAGCGTGCTGGCGGGGGGGCTGCTGGCCTTCAGTTTCAGCATGCTGGAGGTGAGCGACAGCCTGCTGCT
>RFOC01000145.1 GCA_009926815.1 Planctomycetota bacterium | reverse complement strand
CGCCCAGGGTGTGAGTGCATTTGTCGACGCGGAGGATCCGCGTGACGTCTTCACGGCCTTCGGCTTCGGTCCCCTTCGCCTACAGATGGACGTTGGCGCCCAGACCCTGCCCGCTGGTGACTACTGGCTGCAGGTGACCGGCGTGAACGCCAACACCGCCGTGACGTCCTTGATTGCGTGCACCATCGGTGCTCCCTTCGGAGAGATCTGGGGCGACCCGGATGCCGATGCCATCACTCCTGGCGTATTCGAGCCGCTCTTCCTGCGTAGTGGTCGGGTTCCGAACTCCGAAGCGAACGGCACGAACAGCAATACCATTGGTGATCGCCGGTTCGCGTACTGGTTCCGGCCGGGCCTGGGGTTCAACACGAACGGATCGCTCAACACCGCTGCCGCCGGCGTACGGCCTGGACTACGAGGGTGATCCTCTGCCCGAGACGGCCACCACCTTCGGCATGACGCTGCAGAAGCGAACCTTCGCGCAGCTGTGCCCGGGTGACCTCGACGGCAGCACCATCGTGGACGCTGGTGACATCGGCTCGCTGCTGGTGCTCTTCGGCGAGTGCCCGGGCAGCGCGCCCGGCTGCGACGGTGACCTCGATGGCAGCGGCTTCGTGGACGCCGGTGACATCGGCTCGCTGCTGGTCCTCTTCGGACCGTGCCCCGGCTGATCCGGACGCACGCAAGTCACGCTTGACGCATCGACCCCCCGGCCTCGTGCCGGGGGGTCTTTGCTTTTGGGCCTAGGCCATGCAACCGAAGCGGGATGGCGGCGAAACAAGTACCCTCCGGGAAGAGTTTGCTGGAAATGGTTCTCGGACGCTCAGCCATGCGGAAGTTCCTCATCCCCGGCATCGCCATCGTCTTCGTCACCCTGACGGCGGCGTTCTTCATGCGCGGCGATGACGCTCAGGGCACTGCCGTCCGCATGCAGGAGGTGAAGCAGGGGCAGCTGGTGGAGAATGTCTCCGCGCCGGGCGTGGTGGAGCCCAAGAAGCAGGTGGAGGTGAGTGCCGAGGTCAGCGCCCGAATCCTGGAACTGCCGTTCCGGGAGGGTGATCGCGTGAAGAAGGGTGATGTGCTGGTGCGGCTGGACGGTCGCGACCTGCAGGCCGCGCTGGCGGCGGCCGAGGCTCGCAGGGACGGGGATCGCTTCCGGCTTGAGGCGGAACGCAACCGAATCGAGGGCACGCGGCAGAACCGCGAGAACGCCAGGCTGATCCTGGCCCGGACCGAGAGCCTGCAGCAGACGGGCGACGTGTCACGGCAGCAGCTGGATGACGCCATCGCTCGTGCCAGGGACGTGGAAAGCCAGGTGGCTGCGGCGGAGAAGACCATCGCCCAGCTGGAGAAGTCGCTTGCCGCCAGCGAGTCCAGCGTGGAGCAGGTTCGGGAACAGCTGCGTCGCACGGTGTGCATCACCACCATCGATGGCATCGTCACCACGCTCGATGCCGAGGTGGGCGAGCTGGCGCTGCTGGGCACCATGAACCAGGCGGGCACGCGCATCATGACGGTGGCGGACCTGACCCGCATGCACCTGAATGCCAAGGTGGCCGAGACGGACATCGCCAGGGTGGCCAAGGGTCAGCCGTGCAAGGTCTACGTCAACGCGTACAAGGACGATCCCTTCGATGGCGTGGTCAGCGAGATCGCGCTGCAGCGCACGCTGGAGAAGGACGGCACGGGCAGCTTCAAGGTGCTGGTGGACCTGGACCTGAAGGGCCGGCAGATCTTCAGCGGGCTCACCGGAAACGTGGATGTGGACATCGCCAGGCACGAGGGCGTGACCGTGCCCAGCCAGGCCATCGTGGATCGTCCGGTGAACGACCTGCCCGAGACGCTCAAGGATCATCCTCTGGTGCAGAAGAGCCGACGCGTGACGCCCGTGGTGTTCCGCGTGGTGGATGGCAAGGCCGTGCTCACGCCCGTGGCCACGGGAGCCAGCAACATGACCGACACCCTGGTCAAGGATGGGCTCAAGCCCGGCGAGACCGTGGTGACGGGACCCTTCCGTTCGCTGGAGAAGCTCAAGGATGGCGAGCAGGTCCAGAAGGAGGATCCCTCCAAGGACTTCGGCCGCTGGCAGGCCGCCGAGGGCGCACGCGGTCAGGGTGGTGGCATGGGCATGGGCGGTGGTGGTGGGCGAAGGGGCATGCGATAGGCGGACCGCGGCATGGCTGAGCCGATCATCGAGGTTCGCGGCGTGAAGAAGATCTACCGCGTGGGCGTGGAGACCATCCATGCGCTGCGGGGCGTGGATCTCACCATCGCGGCCGGCGAGATGGTGGCCATCATGGGCGCCTCGGGCAGCGGCAAGAGCACGCTCATGAACACGCTGGGCTGCCTCGACCGTCCGACCGAGGGCACCTACCACCTGGGAGGTCGCGAGGTGAGCAACCTGACGCCGGCCGAACTGGCGCAGGTGCGCAACCAGGAGATCGGGTTCGTGTTCCAGAGCTTCGAGCTGCTGCCGCGGCTGACGGCGCTGGAGAACGTGGAATTGCCGCTGCTCTACGCCCGCGGCAAGGGCTGGGGCTGGGCCAAGCGGCGGCGCGAGCTGGCGAAGGAGGCCCTGGACCGAGTGGGCCTCTCGCAGCGCATGGACCACCGTCCCAACCAGCTCAGCGGCGGCCAGAAGCAGCGTGTGGCCATTGCGCGGGCCATCCTGGCGCGGCCGCGGATCCTGATGGCCGACGAGCCCACGGGCAACCTGGACACGGTCACGACCGACGAGATCCTGGCCCTGTTCGGTCGCCTGCACGACGAGGGCCAGACCGTGATCATGGTCACGCACGAGAACGATGTGGCCGCGCATTGCCGGCGCGTGGTCCGCCTGCGTGACGGCCTGGTGCTGAGCGATCTGCCCGCGGGCGACGACCCGGCCGTGGGCCCGCTGGTGCGCGAGCGGAAGGTGGCCGCCTGATGCTGACGCCGCTCTTCTACTTCGAGAGCGTGATGCTGGCCCTTCGGCAGATCTGGGCCAACAAGCTGCGGAGCATCCTGACCGCGCTGGGCATCATCGTGGGCGTGGCCAGCACCACCGCGGTCATCGCGGCGCTGACCGGCCTGAAGACCAAGGTGCTGGCCGAGTTCGAGACCTTCGGGGCGGCGCGCATCTACGTGTGGCCCAGCCGGCCCGAGGGCGTGCCGCGCAACCTGTTCCCGTGGGAGAAGATCCGACTGAGGAAGGAGGAGGCGGCCGCCATCGCCGAGCAGTGCACCTCGCTCAAGGGCATCACCCCCATCAGCGAGACCACCCTGAGCGTGCAGAGCGACGGGGAGAACCTGGATGGCGTCAGCGTGACCGGCATCTGGCCCGCGTGGCACGCCACCGAGAACCGGCAGGTGATCATGGGGCGGCCGTTCAGCCAGGCCGACATCGACAACGCCCGGCAGGTCTGCCTGGTGAACGACCTGGCGGTGCGCGACCTGCAGTTGCCCACGGATCCCGTGGGGGAGCACCTGATCATCGGCGGGCGCCGCTTCCTGATCGTGGGGGTGGTGGAGACGATCACCGAGCGCATGACGGGCTTCAACACCATCAGCGCGGAGCTCTTCATTCCGCATTCGCTCATGGACAAGTTCATGGACCGCGACTACTTCATGCGGTTCGTGGCGCTGGCGAACAGCCCGGCCGAGGCGGAGGACGCCCAGGCGGACATCACGCGCGTGCTCCGGAAGGTGCGCGGGCTGGGCAGCACGGACCTCGAGACCTTCCGCGTGCAGCCCATCGACCAGTTCATCGACCAGTTCAAGAGCGTCGCCTCGGGCATCACCGCGGTGGCCGGCGGCATCGTGGCCATCAGCCTGCTGGTGGGCGGCATCGGCATCATGAACATCATGCTGGTGAGCGTGAGCGAGCGCACCCGCGAGATCGGCCTGCGCAAGGCGGTGGGGGCCACGCCCACCGCGATCCTGCTGCAGTTCCTGCTGGAAGCGGTGACGCTGTGCCTGGCCGGCGGCCTGATCGGCGTGCTGATCGGTCAGGGTTTCGCGCTGGCGGTCAGCAGCATTCCCGGGGCGCGGCTGGAGAACTCCAGCGTGCCCGCATGGGCTGTGGCGCTTGCGTTCGTGTTCAGCGCCGCCGTGGGCGTGATCTTCGGCATGTTCCCGGCCATCAAGGCTTCCAGGCTGGATCCCATCGAGGCGCTGCGTCATGAGTGACCGCGTGCCATGGCGATGGGCACTGGTGGCGGTGACCCTGGCCGGATGCCAGCAGAGCCTCTTTCAGGACGCCATGACGCCGCCCACGGCGTCGAAGCAGCGCCTGCACGAGGTGGGCACCTTCGATCCGGTGCAGGAAAGCACGGTGGAGCCGCGGCCGCTGGCCGAGGCCAGCCGTGACCTGACGGCGGATCGCCTGCCGGGCCAGAAGCCGCCGCCATCGGTCCAGATGACCCTGGCCGAGTGCCGAGCCAACGCCCTGCAGCGCAACCTGGACCTGCGGGTGCAGCTGTTCGCGCCGTCCATCGCCGACGCGGCGGTGGGGGTGGAGATGGCGAAGTTCGAGAACAGCATCTTCGCCAAATACAACCGCAACGACCAGAACCTGGTGACCAACCTGGCCGGCAACGACAACGCGGCCACCGACACGGCCGAGCTGGGCCTGACCATGCCGCTGGCCACGGGCGGCACCATCAACCTCTCGGGCGAGTCGCTGATCTCGGAGAACGACATCGAGTCGGGCATCCCGGGCAACCAGGACAACCAGGGCGGCCTGCAGTTCTCCATGTCGCAGCCCATCCTTCGAGGCGCCGGCGTGGAGGCGAACACGGCCAGCATCCGGGTGGCCAAGCTGACCAGCCAGATCGCCGATGCCCGCACGAAGCTGGAGGCCATTCGCGTGCTGGCCAACGTGGACCGCGCCTACTGGAACCTGTACGCGGCCGTGCGCGAGCTGGAGGTGCGTCAGCAGCAGTACGACCTGGCGCTGGTGCAGCTGGAGCTGGCGAGGCGCCTGGTGAAGGCCGGCCAGACCGCCGAGGTGGAGGTGATCCGCGCGGAGAGCGGCGTGGGCAGCACGCTGGAATCGATCATCGTGGCCGACAACGCGGTGCGGCTGCGGCAGCGCGACCTGAAGCGGATCATGAACGATCCGAACCTGCCGATCGACGCGCCCACGTACGTGTCCATCACCACGCCGCCGAGCCCGGTGTCGTTCAAGTTCGATCCGGAGGAGCTCTGCCGGAAGGCGATCGACAACCGCATGGAGATGCTCGAGCTGGAGCTGCAGCTCTCCATCGACGCCAACAACATCGACCTGGCGCGCAACCAGGCGCTGCCGCTGTTCACCGTGGACTACACCTACCAGTACTTCGGCTACGGCAGCAGCTTCAGCCAGTCCTGGAGCTCGCTGGGCGATGCCGACCAGTACAGCGTGACCGCCACGGCCCGCATTCCGCTGGGCAACGAGGCCGCGAAGAACCGGGTCCAGAGCGCCATCCTGACGCGCCTGCAGCG
>RFOC01000144.1 GCA_009926815.1 Planctomycetota bacterium | reverse complement strand
CCAGCACACCTGAACGCATCTCCCGCCGCTCACGCAGCGGCGGGCCAACTCCCAAGCCCCTCGGCGCACGCACGCCGGGGGGCTTTTCGCTGGATTCACACCCACATGTCGGACGGGGCATGCGGTGCTCGGGTCGTGCTACCTTCGCGGAATGCTCCACGGCTTCCTTCGACTGTCCCTGGTCTCGCTCGCCCTCTCACTGGCTGCCTGCGGTGGTTCCACCGCGGGTCGCGTGGGGTTCATCCCGCGCAGCGTGCCCATGATGGAGGCGAAGGGCGACGAGCACACCAGCCAGTTCAAGGCCAAGGGCTTCAAGCTGGCCGACTACGGCAAGGTCTCGGTGGAGTCGGTGTCGGTGTCGCGCCAGGTGGACGTGGAGCTGAAGCCCGAGGACTTCGAGGACCTTCGCACCCGCTTCCAGAAGAGCCTGCAGGCGGCCCTGGAGAAGGCCGGTGGCACGGGTGACCGCACGCTGGTGGTTCGCGGCGAGATCACCGCCATCAAGCCCAACAAGCCCATGCTGAACGTGGCGCCGCAGACGCAGCTGCTGAAGCGCGGCTACGGCTACGCGGCCTGCGAGATCTTCGCCACCGACGGTCTGGGCGGTGCGGTGGTGGCGGCGTGGATGAACACCATGGACACGCAGCGGTTCGGTGCCGAGAAGCTCTCGGAGCTGGGCACGGCCCGCAAGGCCTGCGAGGCGTGGGGCCCGGCCTTCCGCACGTTCCTGGCGGAGTGAGCTTCACTCGCCGCGCACGGCGGCGTCCAGCTGTGACAGCACGGCCTGGGCCTCGGTCGTGTCCTGGGCCACGTCGCGCAGCACAGGCACGGGCAGCGACCCAAGCGCGGGATGAGTGCGATTCGCCCCGGCCTCGGGCTGGTTCACGGCGAGCACGAAGCGGCCGGCGGCCTCTCGCACAGCCTTCACCTGGTCGATGGGGAAGACGTCGGCCAGATCGACCAGCGGCGGCGCATCCTCCGCTGGCTCCGGAATGTGGTCGTGATACTCGATGGCCGCGGACATGATCCAGCCTGCGGGGCGCCGTCGCAGCGCCTTTTGGAACTCGTCGGGCTCGCGAGGCTCGCAGCGACCTGACAGGGACTTCGAGATCCATGCGCGCTCGGCCTCGAGCGACGCCTTGAATCCGAACGGATCACGGCGATCGATGCGGGCCACGGCCTGCTCCAGTCGCTGCCTGCGCTCCGCGTTCATGCCGGGCAGGCGGGCCACGCGACGCACCTCGGGCACCAGGTCTCGGGCGCAGGCCAGCGCCATGCAACTGCTGGGCTGGTGCGGATCGGCGGCGAGCGCCTGCGCCGCGGCCGCGGCCAGGCCGATTCGCTCGATGGCCTGATCCACGTCCACCAGCCAGGCGTCGGCCAGGGCCACGCGTGCCGCACCGCGCATGCCACCCAGCGTCCTGAACGGGGGCGTGCCGCGCACGCCGCGAACCTTGGCGAAGTCCAGGTCCTTGCGCTCGATGGCCGCGGCCACCGCCATGTCCGACAGGATGGTCTCCCGGCAACCCTCCAGGCAGGACATTCCGGCCTCGACCACCGAATCGTCGTGGCGCGGACCGCTGGCACGCACCAGCTCGATCCCATCCTGACGGTCATCCGGGATGGCGTTCACGCGCGCGGCGATGCGCGCCCACAGCAGGGCAGGCGAGCGCATCTTCGCGGCCGCATCGGGTTCGTCGGCGAGGCGCTTGAGCAAGGCAGCGAGCGACTCGATGTCCGCCCGATGGCGATCCATGGACTCACCGACCCGATCGAGGGCCGGCATGAGCATGCGAAGCACCGCGGCATCGCCCTGCAGCGAATCCATGATGGCGTCCGCCTTGCGGATCAGCCGATCCCGGCGATCGGGGTCGGTCTCGAGCAGGGCACGGGCACGCAGGTCGAGCGCCGGCTTCAGGCCTGGCAGGGCCTGCAGCAGGGCCGACGGATCCGGCGCGGGCCCGTCGTGCGGAACGATCATGCCGATTCGCTCCATGAAGCCGCGGCCGTTCATCCCCTTGGCGATGGCTCGCTTGAGTTCCGCCTCGATGCTCGCACGCTCGCCCTCGACCGCGGCCGCGAAGCCGAATGGATCCTGGCCCCGCAGCGGTGAGATCTCCTCGAGCAGCTTCTTTGCCGCTTCCTGCGTGAGCGAACCCTCGTCGATCGCCTGTCGCATCTGCAGCGTGCCCTCGGCGGCCATGGCGGTTCCCACCAGACTGCAGACGAGCAGCTCATCCTGTCCGGGCTGCAGCGACATGGTCACCAGTTGCCCGTGCGTGCGCACCAGCCCCTCGATGTCGCCATCCGCCAGCTGCAGGTCCGCCTTCGCGGTCATCAGGTGATTGACCCTCCGCATGTTCGTCAGGTGCGGCAAGACCAGGTCGAATCCCTCGGAGCGATCCAGGTTGAAGTTGCAGCGACGCTGGGCCGTGGCCTGGTCCATCAGCTCGAAGGCGGGCTGCAACTTCGCCATGAGGGCACGCGTTCGCTCGTCGCGCCCCGCGTCCATCTCCGAGCCCAGGATCCCGTCCCACAGTTGTTCCCACTCGCCGGTGGTCAGGATCCCCTCGGGATTGGTCCGTTCGTCACGCTCACGGATGAGCGGGAAGACCCGTCGCCACGCATCCGCCGCATTCCCGCCCGCGGTGGCCTGAGCGGCGGCCCTGGAGGGAGCATGGAGGGTGAGGGCGACCAGCACCGCTGCCCGGAAGACCCGAATCCACAGCAGGTTGTGAAGGATCCACATGGCTGACAGGGTATCGGACGGCCGCAAAATAGGGCGCACGCCCACACTGCTTCCTGCGTCCATCGGAAGCGGCGAATCGAAAGGAAGGAACCATGCCCAGCGTCAGTTTCGACGGTCAGAGCTTCATGTGGAACGGCCGCCGACTCTGGCTGGTCGGTGCGAACCTTGAATATGCGCTCATGGCCCCGGAACGCTGGGCCACGGCCATCGGCTCGCTTCGGCAGATGGGCTTCAACACCATCCGCGCCAGCGTGCCGTGGTGCATGCATGAATGCCGTCGAGGCCGCTTCGACTTCGCGGGCGGGCTCGATCTGGCCGCGTTCCTGCGCGAGTGCCGCGCTCAGGGCATGCACGTGCTGCTGCGGCTCGGGCCCGTGGTGGGCGAGCCATTCGATGGTGGCGGACTGCCGGCATGGCTGGCCGCCGAGACCGGCGTGAAGCTGCGTCAGGTGAACGAGACCTTCCTCAAGCACGTGAACGCCTTCCTTCGCGCGGTGGCGGAGCAGGTGCGCCCGCTGCAGGCCACCGAGGCGCAGAACGGCGCCGGCTTCGGTGACCAGCGTGCCGGCGAGGGCGGACCGCTGCTGGCGGTGCAGATCGAGCATGCCTGGAACTGCGGCCACGAGGCGGCGGGGCACGCCTATCACGCCGAACTGCTGCGGGTGGTGCGCGAGCGCGGCTTCACGGTTCCGGTGCTCACCTGCAACGGCCTGTGGATCCACGCCGAGGGCTGCGTGGAGGTGTGGGAGGGCTGGAACGACCTCTTCCCGCATCTGCGACAGCTGCAGCAGGTGCAGCCCGATGCACCCCGACTGGTCGAGATCCGCGAGGAGGCGGCGAAGGCCGCGGGCGCTGGCGCAAGCAGGCGTGCCGGCTGGTCGGTTGGCATGGACCTGCTGAGTCGCATGGGACAGATCCTGGCCGCGGGTGGCCAGCCCATCCTGCCGGGCGTGCAGCGCGATGACCGATCCAATGCGGTGCCGGCGCTGCTCGATGGCGTTGGACGGCCCCATCCTGGCATCCGCTCCGTGCGCCGCATGGTCAGCTTCGCGAACCACTTCGGACACGTGTACGCCGATGCGGATGGTTCGAGGCAGGTGGCGGTGCTGGCGCCGGACGCGCTGCAACCCGGCGGGTTCAGCGTGATCAGCGTGGAGGGCTCCGCGGGTCGCGTGAACTTCGTCTTCCGCGGTCCGGATGGCGCCAAGGGCGAGCGGCACGACGCGGCCGAACTGGTCACCACCGAGGGTGGCCGCATGCGGGTGGAACTGGGCGACGCGCCGGTGGGCTGGTACCTGTTCGACGTCAGCCTGCATGGCAAGGCCACGCTCGATTGGTGCAACCAGTCGCCCTGGGCGCTCATCGACCGTTCGCTGCTGGTGCTGCAGGGGCCCGCGGGTGCCGCGGCCTCGATCAGCATCGACGGTGGCGAACTGCACTTCACGCTGCCGGAGGAGAAGGCCGGGGCCAGACCGGTGGTGCTGCAGCATCAGGGCATGGTGGTGGTGGGATGCAACCAGTCGCAGATCGACGCTGCCGTGATCTACGGCCGCAGCCTGCTGGTGGGTGTGGAGCGCGTGCACGCCGATGGCGACATCGATCTGGCCGAGGGCTTCAAGCAGGCCTTCCGCGTGGACAGTGGCGGCCGCGTGCAGGCCATTCCGGCGCCCCGCGGCCGAGCCAGGCCCGTGGCCGCGTCGCTGAAGGGTTGGCGGATGGCCGACTGCGGCGAGTTCGTGCAGGGCGTCAGCCAGCGATTCGCGGGCATCGCGGGTCCGGCCAGTCTGGGCGCATGCGGCGCCTACGCAGGATGGGGCTGGTACCGACTGCAGTGGAAGCAGCCCAAGGGCGGTCTGCTGCTGCCCGGCGCCGCGGGTCTCATGCACGCGTGGATGGATGGCAAGCCCATCGAGTCGCTGGTGCACGCGAAGGCGCCCATGCCGCTCGCCGCGGGCCAGCACACGCTGACGGTGCTGGCGAGGCAGGGCGGACGCACCGCGTCGCAGGCGGTGGCGGGCGTGGCGGTGGGCCTGTCGCAGGCGCCGCACGTGGCGCAGCCACTGGCCGCGAAGGTGAGCGTGATCGATGCGCCCATCGAGGATCCCTTCAAGGCCGAGGCGTTCATTCCGGGCCTGGCGCCAGGTCAGCTACCCAGTGCCAAGGCCGTGAGGATCGGCTTCCAGCAGCGTCGCAAGGAGCCCGTGCTCATCGATGCGGATGGCTTGCCGCTTCGTGCGCTGGTGCTGGTGAATGGCCGCACCCACGGACTGATCGACTGGCACGGCCAGGCAGGCGATGTGCTGGTGCTTCGCATGGCCACCAAGGCGGAGCCCAGGCGCGGTCTGCAGGGCGGCGCGAACGAGGTGGTGCTGGTGCCGCTGCAGTCGGATGGTGCGGGCGCGGAGAAGCTGGCGAAGGCCGTGCGCTGCTTCGCCAGCCTGCAGGTGCTCGAGGGTGACGACGCGCGCTGGGCCTTCGCTCGCTGGGAGGCACCGCAGCGAGGGCTCGGCGCGTGGCATGACCTTGCGGCCGTGAAGCCCGGCACGCCGCGGTGGTTCATGGCGTGCTTCGAGCGGCCGAAGGCGGCGGATGGTCCCGTGGCCATCGAGTGCCACGGCCTGAGTCATGGGCACGTGTTCGTGAACGATCAGCTGGCCGGGGCCTACGACCTGCCCGCCGGCCGCGAGCAGGTGGAAATTCCCACCGAGCGGCTGCAGGACGCCAACACGCTGGTCATCTTCGATGCCCAGGGTCGCTCGCCGGCGGGTGTGCGCGTGCGGGGGTAGGGTGGGTCAGGTGTCTACGAACAGCGATTTCGCGTCACGGATATG
>RFOC01000143.1 GCA_009926815.1 Planctomycetota bacterium | reverse complement strand
TTCTCGGCGGCCTGCAGGGGCACCTTGATGCAGTCGGGCTTCAGGACATCCAGGACGTTCATGCCGGCTTCCCTTGGGGGAATCGGACAATGCTACCGCAACGCGGGGCCCTTCCGCCCCCTTGGATGCACGGCGGTCAGGAGGGTGGCGAAGGCCCCATCCCGGTAGGCGTGCGAGGGTTCGCCCGGAACTCCCGCGGGCATGCGGCGTTCCACGATCGGCGTGGCCGCGTCCACGCGGCCCGAAAGCCACTCGGACTGCCGTTCGTTCTCCTCCGGCTCGAGGCTGCAGGTCGCGTAGAGCAGGGCACCGCCGGGTCGCAGCAGCGGGAGGTGCTCCTCCACGATCCGGCGCTGCAGCTGCACCAGCGACTCGAGGGAGCGGGGCGAGAACCGGTGCATGGCCTCCACGCGGCGTGGAAGCACGCCGGTGTTCGAGCAGGGCACGTCGAGCACCAGCAGGTCCACGGTGCCGATGAGCGACTTCATCGCGTCGCCCTCCGCCACCCGAACGCGCCCCAGGCCGGCGCTCCGCGCCCGGGCGGCGGTCTCGTGCAGCGAGCCTCGACGCACCGCATCGGGTTCGCTCGCCACCACCTCCGCCGAGGGATGCAGCGCGGCAAGCTGCAGCGACTTCGTGCCACGGCCCGCGCAGGCATCCAGGATCACCCTTGGCGAGAGGCCTGCCGTGAGCGACGTGGCCATGGCACTCGAGATGTCCTGGACCCGCGCGGCGGGGTGCGCGGCCAGCGTGGACTGGAGCGAGGCATGGTCGCCTGTCCACACGCAGGCGCTCTCGCCGGCGATCGGCACGGAATGCTCGATGCCGCCGGGAAGTCCATGGACCACGATGGGAGCCGGGGCCAGCGTGTGCATGGCGAGCCGCTGCGCCTCGGCCATGCCGAACCGGTTGATCCAGCGCAGCAGCATGGGAAGCGGCACGCCGCTCCGCTCGCTCAGCCGATCGGGTGGCGAGGCGCTGAACACCGGCTCCTTCAGCAGCCACGCGCCGCCATCCTCCAGCGGCAGCGAGCGGGTGGCCTCGGCGTCCTGGGCGAGCTCGGCGGGCAACCGCTCCGCCCGCAATCCCGCCACGCCTCGAAGCACCGCGTTCACCAGGCCGGCAGCGCCTGGCCGAAGGGCCTTCTTGGCCCATTCCACCGTCTCCGCCACGGCGGCGTGCTCGGGGATCCGGTCCATCAGGCACAGTTGCGCGGCACCGCCCAGCAGCGCGGCTCGCACACGAGGCTCCACGCGATCCCAGGGTCGGCTCAGTTGCCGCTGGACGATCGCGCGAAGCGTCAGCCATCGACGCACGGTCTGTCGCTCGATCTGGCGGCCCAGCGCCACATCGCGGGCGTCCATGGCGGGCCACTCGTCCGGCCATGGCTCCAGCCGTGGGAACGCCTCGGCGTGCCTGGCCAGGCGGTCGAAGGCGGTGGCGCGACCGGGATTCAAGCGTCAGCGCGCCCGGCGGCCGGGCTTGGCCTCGATCATCGACCGTGGGTGCTGCCGCAGGGCCGCCTTCCGCAGCAGCGGTGCCTTGTCGGTCCGCTCCCAGGTGAAGGTGCCCGGTCCGCCCTCGCCGGGCCGACGACCGAAGTGGCCATGGGTGGCGGTGGGGCTGTAGATCGGTCGCAGCAGGTCCAGCGAGTCGATGATGCCCGCGGGGGTCAGGTCGAAGTGCTTGCGCACCTCCTTCGCCAGCCACGCGTCGGGCACCTTGCCGGTGCCCTGGGTGTCCACGAGCACGCTGGTCGGCTCGGCCACGCCGATGGCGTAGCTCACCTGCACCTCGCACGCGTCGGCCAGACCGGCCGCCACGATGTTCTTGGCGATGTAGCGGCACATGTAGGCCGCGCTGCGGTCGACCTTGCTCGGATCCTTGCCGCTGAAGGCGCCGCCGCCGTGGCGGCCTCGGCCGCCGTAGGTGTCCACGATGATCTTGCGGCCGGTCAGGCCGCAGTCCCCGTGCGGGCCGCCGATCTCGAACTGGCCGGTCGGGTTCACCCACACCTTGATGCGGGCGTTCCACCACTTGCCCAGCACGGGCTTGATGATGTGCTTGATCACCTCGGCCTTGAGGCGCTTCTGGCCCGCGGGACCGTTCCACTGCGGCGCGTGCTGCGTGCTCAGCACCACGGTGGTCACGCGAAGGGGCTTCAGGCCCTGGTACTCCACGGTCACCTGGCTCTTGGCGTCCGGACGCAGGCCCTTCACCAGGCCCTGCTCGCGCACCTCGGCCTGCCGCTTCACCAGCTCGTGCGACAGCGCGATCGGCAGCGGCATGTACTCGCTGGTCTCGTTGCAGGCGAAGCCGAACATCATGCCCTGGTCGCCGGCGCCCTGGGCCTTCTTCTTCTTGCGTCCCACGCCTCGGGCGATGTCGGGGCTCTGCTTGCCCAGCAGCACGTTCACGCCGCAGCTCTTGCCGTCGAAGCCCTTGCTCGGGCAGTCGTAGCCCGCCTTCAGCACGGCCGACCGCACGATGTCGGAGATGTTGATCTGGGCCTTGGTGGTCACCTCGCCCGCCACCACGGCGGTGCCGGTGGTCACCAGCGTCTCGCAGGCCACGCGGCTGCGGGGATCCTGGGCCAGCATGGCATCAAGGACGGCGTCGCTGATCTGGTCGGCGAGCTTGTCGGGGTGGCCCATCGAGACGGATTCGCTGGTGAACAGGTGCTTGGAAGGCATGGTGGTGGTCTCCGGTGCGTGCGAGGATTCGCGAGGCGGAAATGGTAGCGGGCGAGGCCGAGCGACGTGAGGGGCTTGCCGACCTAGCATCCGGGCCGAGGTTCTCGCCCATGATGGTCCCCATGCAACTCTCCCGCATCTTCATCCGCGAGATGGCGGACATGCAGATCATCGAGTTGACCGAGGTCGACGGGGAGCGGTCCTTCCCCATCGTGATCGGGCTCCCGGAGGCCTTCGCGATCGAGCGGAGGCTCAAGGGCATGGAGATTCCCCGTCCACAGACGCACGATCTGCTGGCGGGGGTCATCGAGTCCCTGGGCGGCGCCCTGCGACGCATCGAGATCCACGACATGCGCGAGGGCACCTTCTTCGCGGCGCTGGTGATCGACCAGGGCGGCAGGGAGGTCCGCGTGGATTCCCGGCCCTCCGATGCCATCGCGCTCGGGGTGGCCCAGGGGGTGCCCATCCTGGTGGCCGAGGCGGTGCTGGAGCAGGCGGTCGCCGATGCCGCCAGCGGCGCGGGCGGCGTGCCCGACATCGGTCCCGAGCAGGAGCCCGATGACGAGGATGATGACGCGTGAGCGTGGCCGCCGACCGGGGTCCCCTCGTCGCCTTCGATCTTGGCGGTGTCCTGGTCCGGATCTGCGCGGACTGGGCCCAGGGATGCCGCGCCGCGGGAGTCGCGCCGCGCGGTGAGCCGTCGATCCGCGATCCGGACCGTGTCCGATCGCTGGTGGCGGCCCATCAGCGAGGTGAACTGGAGCACTCCGCGTTCCTGGATGGCATGAGTCGATGCCTGGGAGGGACGCTGGATCCCATCGAGGTGGGACGTGTCCATGATGCCTGGATCCTGGGGGCCTACGACGGTGTCGGCGCATTCCTGGCACAGCTCCGTGTCGCCGGCCTGTGCACGGCATGCCTCTCCAACACCAACGCCTCGCATTGGCGGCGGCTGCATGGCATGGATTTCTTCGCTGGACTCGACCACCGGCATGCCTCGCATGAACTGGGTCTGGAGAAGCCCGATCCGCGCATCTACCGCGAGTTCGAGCGGCGGACCGGATGGTCGGGGGCCGACATCATCTACTTCGACGACCTGCAGGAGAACGTCGACGCCGCCGTCCGTGCCGGGTGGCGCGCCCATCGCATCGACCCTGCGATCGAGACCGTGCCGCAGATCCGCGGCCATCTGGGCGACTGGGGCATCCGCGCATGAGCTCCGGCGTCACGCCGCTGCCCGCCGGTCGCCTGCTCGACACGCCCCCGATCTCGGGCGTGATCAAGGAGCGGCCCGAGGACTTCCTGGTGGACGAGGTGCCGCTGATCGAGCCCTCCGGTGAAGGCGAGCATCTCCACATGGGCGTCCAGAAGTCCGGCATGACCCACGACGACATGGTGGATGCGCTGGCTCGGCACTGCGGCGTGCCGGCCGCGGCCATCGGTCACGCCGGCATGAAGGACCGCATCGCGATCACGCGACAGACGGTGTCGGTCCACCTGCCCGGCTTGCCGGATCCACCGCAGCTCCAGCACCCTCAGCTGCAGATCCTCTGGACCCGTCGCCACCAGGCCAAGCTTCGGCCGGGCCAGCTGGCCGGGAACCGCTTCTCGATCCGCATCCGCCGGACGGATCCGCTGGTCGTCCCGCGGGTGGCCCAGGCGCTGCGCGTCCTGGCGGCTCGCGGCGCGCCGAACGGTTTCGGTCCCCAGCGATTCGGGCATCGCGGCAATGGTCATCGATTGGGGCTTGCGCTTGTCCGGGAGGATTGGGAAGGGCTGCTTGCCGAGCTGCTGGGCTCGAAGGGCTCCGCGTTCCCGGAGCGGCAGCGAGAGGCCCGGGAGCGCTTCGACGCCGGCGACTTGCATGGCAGTCTGCAGGCATGGGGTCGGGGTGATCAGGCGGAGCGGACCGCCGTCCGCGTGCTGCAGCAGGGCCGATCCGCGCGGCGGGCGGTCATGGCCATTCGCGAGACCACCCGCCGCTTCTGGATCAACGCGGCGCAGAGCGCAGCCTTCAACGCGGTGCTCTCCCACAGGCTGGCAGCGCAGCAGTTCGACAGGTTCGTGGCGGGGGACCTGGCCAATCTGCATCCCGGCCGAACCCTCTTCCGCGTCACGGCCGCCATGTTGGCCGATCGCGCGGAGGCCGGTGCCCTTCAGGATCGTCTCCGAAGCTTCGATTGCTCGCCCACCGGGCCCATGCCTGGCTCCGATTGCATGTCCGCCGAGGATGTCTGCGACGAGATCGAGCGACAGGCGCTGTCGGCGGCCGGACTCGATGTCGAGCCGCTTCGGCAATCACCCTTCGCACCATCCGGCGAGCGGCGGAGCCTTCGGATGCGGGTCAGTGATCCTCAGGTGGAGGCTGGCGTGGACGAGCATGGCGCCTTCATCCGAGTGGCGTTCGACCTGCCTCGCGGCGGCTACGCCACGTCGGTGCTGGCCGAGTTGCTCGGCGGCCATCCCGCCTCCGCGGACGAGGTCTGAGTAGTACTCCTCGAACTTTCCGGGATTGAGACCCTTCTTCTCTATCTCAGGCCACCTCTTTGTCGAGGTCCCATGGTAGGCTGTGATTGTTCCCGTTGTTCCCATCACGACATCTGCAGCGCGTGGAGACTTTGCAACCTGAGAGAGGGACTGTCCCTTGAACTTATCGTCTGGAGATACGACCCTGAAGTCGCCCTTCACACGGGGGTCGACTGAAGAGAGGTAGGAGAGGAGCTTCTTGAGGGCTACGCTCTTCTGGTCGAAGGCGACGTCGCCTGATGGGATGACATAGGTCTTGTTCCTGTTGGGACTGCCTGGACTTCCACCTGGGCGCCGGGACATGCTGCCCATCCAGGAAGCGTCCAGGCTCACCTCGCCCTTCTCTGTATCCACGAGGAGG
>RFOC01000142.1 GCA_009926815.1 Planctomycetota bacterium | reverse complement strand
ATCATGTCGGGCACCGCCACCGCCGACTTCGGCGGCAAGAAGGCCGCCGCCACGGCCACGGGCATCGCCGACGCCTTCGCCTACGTGGGCAGCGCGATCCAGTCGTTCGTGATCGGGTATGCCAGCAGCGTCAGCTGGTCGCTCTGGCCCATGGTGCTGCTGCCCTTCGCGGTGCTTGGCCTGGTCTTCTGCATGAAGATGTGGACCGTGGTGCCCGAGGCGACCCGGCGATACCTTGCGGAGGTCGAGGGTCGATCGATCCCTGCTGGCCGTCGTGGAAGCGGACGCTGAGGAGAAGACGAGCCCTCGGAGGATCCAACCATGAGGAATCGACGCGGTTACACGCTGGTGGAGACCTGCATCACCCTGGGCCTGATCACGGCTGCCATCGGGGTGGCTGGTGTGCAGGCTTCCGGCACGCAGGCGAAGTCCAAGCGTCTCCGGGATGCCAGCCAGTTGCAGCGGATCCACACCGCGATGAAGGTGCGGGCCAAGACGGACTCGCCCGCCTTCGAGTTCTTGAGGCCGGGAAAGGTCAACCGCATCGGCGCCATCGTTGGACGGGGACCGGAGGATGAACTGAAGAACGACCATGCCAGCCTCTACGCCGCCGGCATCGCGACGAACATGTTTGATCCCACCTTGCTTGTCAGCCCTCTCGAGAGGAATGCGCGAGTGACCGTCTGCTCGAACTACGATTACACCCAGTACAACCCCGCTGCCGACACGTTCTGGGATGGCGACGTCTCGAACGCCAGTGGCCCCTCTCCCTGCTCGGGAAAGGGACACTTCCAGGCGGACCTGGACAAGACGGCTCACCTCAGCTACGCAACGCTGTCACTTCAGCCGGGCAAGCGACGCGAGGCGCAGTGGCGAGGGCCTGGCTCAGACACGTTCGTGATCCTGGCCAGCCGAGGCCCCCGGGACGGCATCGCCTCAGGCCAGGGCTTCACCGACAGCGTCACCCTGAAGATGCACGACGCCGAGGAGGCCCCCATGGACCAGTGGTTCGGCGCGATCGTCTTCGCCGATGGGAGCTGCAAGAATCGTGCGGGCTTCGAGCTTCCCGGTCCGGACAACCTTTTCCGGCGCGATGATGCGGCCGACGACGCGGACATGCTGCTCACCATCACCCGGGCCGTCGATGGCAAGATGGGCCGTGTCCTTGCGGACGGGCCTGGCCAGAGCGGCTGGATGCTGCGTGCCACCCACAGCTGGGACTGACATTCCTCGTCGACTCAGACCAGAGGTTCGGCGATGTCGCCGCGCAGGGCCGAATCCACCGCCTTCACCTCCGAGGGCGCCGCATCCTGCCGGTGCGTCAGTTCCGCCGTGGCGCGGGCCCCGGGCAGCAGCCGCGTGTTGAACGAGCCCACCGCCTGGTTGTAGCCCTTCACCGCGGTCTCGAGCCCCTTGCCCACGGCCTGCAGGTGCTCGGCGAACTTCACGATGCGATCGAGCAACTCGCCCGCACGCTCGCCGATCTGGCGGGCGTTCTCGGCCAGGGCCGCCTGCTGCCACTGCAGGGCGCAGGTGCGGAGCAGCGCCAGCAGCGTGCTGGGCGTGGTGATGACCACGCCGGCGTCGAGAGCCTCGGCGTACAGCGAGCCGTCGGCCTCGAGCGCGGAGACCAGCGCGCTTTCCACCGGAATGAACATGATCGTCAGGTCGATCTCGCTCTCGATCGCCTTGGCGTATGCGCGACTGCCCAGCGCACGGACATGGCTGCGCACCGCGGCCACATGGTCGCCGCGACGGCGGGCGCGCTCGGACTCGGGCGTGGCGGGATCGATCGAGTCGAAGTAGGCGTTCAGCGGCACCTTGCTGTCGATGGGAATCTGCCGACCGCCCGGCAGGTTCACCGTCATGTCGGGCCGCAGGCGGCCGCCCTCCACCTCCACGGTGCCTTGCTCGGTGAAGTCCACGTGGGCGGCCATGCCGGACATCTCCACCACGTTGCGAAGGCTCACCTCGCCCCAGCGGCCGCGCTGGCGATTGTCGCGCAGCGCCCCCTCCAGCTTCTGGGCGGCGGCGCTGGCGCTGGTCTGCAGGTCGGCGATGCGCCGCAGCTGCTCGCCGAGCACCTTGGCGTCACCCTCGCGCTTCGCGTTCATGTCGTTGAGCAGCTTCTCGTTCTTGGCCAGCTGCTCCCGAAGCGGGGCCACCGTGGCGTCGATCTGCCTCTGCTTCTCGGCGATCTCCTGGTCGGCCAGCTTCCGCTGATCCTCGAACTGCCGCTTCGCCTGGTCCGCCAGCTGCTGGCTGGCCACCTTGAGCACGTCCGCCCCGGTGCTCTTGAAGGCGTCACGCAGGGCCTCGGTGGCCTGGGCCTGCAGCCGCTGCAGTTCCTCGATCGATCGTTCGCGTTCCTGCAGCCGTGCCTGCAGTGATGCGCGGGCGAACATGAAGCCCGCGAAGCCACCGACCGCGAGCCCCACGATGAGCCAGAGGATCTCCATGACGAGATGCTACGGGCGTCTAGAAATCCGCGGCGGCGGATGGAACGACCGATGACGCCCCAGACCCACTACGCCGTGCTGCAGGTGACCGTGGATGCGCACCCCGAGGTGATCAAGGCCGCCTACCGCGCCCTGGCCGCCAAGTTCCATCCGGATGCCTATCCCGGGCCCGACGCCAACGATCGCATGGTTCGCATCAACATGGCCTACGAGATCCTCTCGGTGGCGGAGCGGCGACGGGCCTACGACGCCGAGCTGGCGGCCCTGGGCATGCCGGCACGGGCGTTCTCGGCTCGTCCCGCGTGCTCGGCCTGCGGACTCGCGGTGGCATGGCTGGATGGACGCTGCCGAATCTGCCGACCCGAACTCCGCGAGGGCACCCTCTCCAGCCGCCAGCAGGACTGGGTGGAGGTGACCTCGGAATGGCCCCTCCGGCTTGAACTGCCGCTTGCCCAGGCCGTGGACATGGCGGCCAAGGCCATGCACCGCTGCGGCCTGCAACCCGTCATGGCGGAAACCTCGGGAAGCGACGCCCGAGTGGAGGCCGCGGCCGTGCTGGACCACTCGCCGCACGAGACCACCGGTGCGACCATCGTGGCGGGCTTCTGGGCCGAGGGGAGCGAAGCCACCTTCCTCCGGATCTCCGTGGCGGCCTCCATGCACGCCGTGGCGTGGGAGACGGGTCGTCCCGGCCAGATCCTGGACTGGTGGTTGCACCATCTGGGCCGGGAGCTGGAGCACTGCCTGGACCATCCGCCGCGCCTCTGGCGAGCCGGCCGGTAGCCCTCGGGCGGCTGGAGGCGGACCGAATTCGTGTCACAACTGTGTCCGGGTGGCATGGCGATGATTCCCTCGCTGTTCGTCGCCACCCGCACCCCCCCACCGGAGGAGAACGCATGTCCTTTCCCGATTCGGGCCCCACGCCCGGGCCCCGTGATCCCGCGCCCCGCAAGCCGGTCCGCCCATCCATCCGTCCATTCACGCGGACGCTGCTGGACAAGCCCTTCCAGCCCTTCGAGATGCAGTTGCTGCAGCGCATGCTGGCCAACGAGCAGGATTTCCGCATCTTCTGCATGTTCGGGCGTCCCATCTGCGGCCCCATGGCCGGATGCGAACGACCGGTCGTGATCCGCGGACGGGCCTACGACAGTCGCGTGCTCCGCACCGTGTACCTGGGCACCGCGCTGGAATCGCTGCTCACGTCGGTCGGCGATCAGACCACCGCGCCTGCGGCCGGGGCCCAGACGCCGGATCAGCCCGCGGCCACCCCGGAGCCTCCGTTCACGGGCACCGCCTGCCTGCGGTCACTGCTGAGGCCGCTGCTGCGCGATGCCCTCCTGCTCGAGGTGGCTTCCTCGCCTCGCCCGGTGTACCGGCTCGATCACATCGGCCAGACGCTGGCCACCCTCAGCTTCGAGCACTTCTCGGCATGCCCCGATCCCGCCAGCGTGGTTTCCGCGTTGGCACAGGAACTGGTCACGGACGGTCTGCTCGGCGGACCCAGCGACATCGTCGATGTGGCCGGCATGCCCATGTTCGCCCTCGGCCACATGGCCACCCCCCGCGGCAAGGCCCATGTCGCCGGCGTGGTCATGCCCCGGTGGGCCAGCGCTCGCGTGCGGCGCACACCCGCCCCAGGCTGAGGCAACGCACGAACGCCTTCGCCAGGGCCTACGACTCGATGCTGTAGAGCCGGTACCCGAAGGGCGGCAGCTGCACCTGCGCGCCGGACTTGCGCACCTTCACGGCCGCGGCCTTCTCACCCACCGGCTTCAGGGTGCTGCCCTCGGGCAGGTCATCGCCGGCGGGCACCGTGATCTTGGCCGCCTCGGCTGATCCGTTGACCACGAGGATGAGCCGCTCGGTGTCGGAGGATCGCATGAACGCCAGCCACTTGCCTTGCGCCAGGAGCGGCTTGAACGCGCCGGTGGTCAGCGCTGGATGCTCCCGACGGACCTTGATCAGCCTCGCGATCTCTTCCCAGAGCGTTCGCTGCAGCTTGTTCCGGTTCTTCGCCACCAGCGCACTCCGGCCATCACCGAATCCACCCGGATAGTCCCGGCGATTGTCGGGATCATTCTCGCCAGGCATGCCGATCTCGTCGCCGGAATAGAGCTGCGGAATGCCCCGCAGCGAGAGGAGCAGCGCGTGAGCCAGAAGCACGCGTCGCTCGTTGCCGCCGGCCTCGTTCAGGATGCGGCGCATGTCGTGGTTGCCCACGAAGGTCACGTTCATGGCGGCGTCGCCGTAGACGGCGTCCCGCTCCAGAAGCTTCACCAGCACGTCCGCCCCGTCCTCCTTGCACGCGAATCCGCGGATCGCGTAGAGCAGTGGGAAGTCGCACTGGCTCTTCAGGCCCGTGTCGATGCCGTCCCAGCCCTTCTTGCCGCCGCGCCAGAAGCTGATCACCGCGGGATCGCCGTGCCAGATCTCCCCGAACTGCGTGGTGAGCGGGAAGTGCTCGTTCAGGGCCTTCTGCCACTCCGGCCAGAGCGCGCGATCCGCGTAGCAGTAGGTGTCCACACGAAGGGCGTCCTGTCCGCTCATGTGGTTCCACCAGAGCGCGTTCTGCGTGGCGTAGCGTCGGTACTCGCTGTCCCGCCCATTGAGATCCGGCAGCGTGTTGGCGAACCAGCCCTCGTACAGGTTCGATCGCTGGTCGGGTGTCGAGGCCGGGTTGGGCCCCACGTGCACCTGGAACTTGCAGTCCTGGTGCTTCTCCACCGTGCCGTGGATCCAGGTGGCCGTGGGTGGCGACGGCACCCAGGGATGGGCGGGGCCGCAGTGGTTGGGCACCACATCCTGGATCAGCTTCATGCCGCGCTTGTGGAGCGCCTCGGCCAGCTCGCGGTAGTCGGCCATGGTGCCGAAGTGGTCCTCGACGGCGTAGAAATCCGTGGCTCCATAACCGTGGTAGGTGCCGGGGCTCGCCTCGTCGTTCTGGTACACGGGCGTGAGCCAGAGTGCGGTGGCACCCAGCTGCTGGATGGCGTCCAGCGACTGGATCACGCCTTGCAGGTCGCCGCCGTGATAGGCCTTCGGATCCTTCCGGTTGAGGGTGCGGCGTCCCTTCACCGGCTCGTCATTCCCCTTGTCGCCATTGGCGAAGCGATCGATCATG
>RFOC01000141.1 GCA_009926815.1 Planctomycetota bacterium | reverse complement strand
CTCGCTGGTGGTGGCCGCGGTCTGCGTGACGGGCATCGTGCAGCGCGGTGGCGGCATCTTCGACACGGAGTTCCGCGGCGGCGTGGCCATGACCCTGACCACGCGTCCGGCGAAGCCCGGCGAGGAGGCGGACGCGAAGGGCCGGCTGCTGCTGGACCGTCCAACCGTGGAGCGTCGCGTGAAGGCCATCGGGCAGGCGAACGCCTCCGATCCCATCCTTGCCGAACTGGGCTCCGCCACGGTGCTCTCGGTGGGCGATGCCACCTCGGACTTCCGGGCGGCCAGCTTCCAGATCAAGACCGCCAATCCGGTGGGCGCCGCCGAGGACGCCCGGGTGACCGATGCCGTCACGCAGGCCGTGGTGCGGGAGTTCGCGGGCGAACTCGATGCCCGTCTGCCCTCCGGTTTCGCGGGCAAGGGTGACGCGATCCACGCGCCCTACACCTTCGCGCTGGAGAAGGACACCGTGGGTGGCAGCATGGGTCGAGGTGACCTGAACCGGGCGGTGGGAGGGTTCCGCGGTGGCGTGGCCATCCTGCTCGACAAGGTGGATCCGCCGATCACCACGGACGACATGCGGCAGCGCATCGATCGGCTGCGGAACCAGCCTGACTTCGCGTCGCAGGCGGGGCGCCCCACCGAGGTGATCGGTCTCGACCCGGTCGCCCTCGCGGATGGCCGGACCGCGTACCGGACGCTGGTGGTGCTGGTCGCCGATCCCGCGGTGAACGCCACGCGCGTGGACCTGTCCGTGTGGGAGGCCAACCTGGCCGCGCCGGAATGGAAGCTGGTCTCGGCCGCGCTTGGTCAGGGCACCACCATGGACCAGGTCAGCAGCTTCAGCCCGGCCGTCGCACGCAGCCTGGTGGCCAACGCCTCGGTGGCCGTGGTGCTCAGCCTGCTGCTCATGCTGGCCTACATCTGGATCCGGTTCGGTTCGCTGCGATTCTCGACCAGCACCGTGGTGGCCCTCATGTTCAATCTGGCCGTCTGCATCGGCCTGATGGCCTTCAGCCCGGTCATCGCCGGCACCGGCGCGGGGGCCTCGCTGCTGGTGAGCGACTTCCGGATCGACCTGAACGTGGTCGCGGGCCTGCTCACCATCGTGGGCTACTCGCTCAACGACACGGTCGTCATCATGGATCGCATCCGCGAGAATCGCGGCAAGGCGCCCTATGTGACGCGAGCGGTCGTCAACGACAGCATCAACCAGACCTTCAGCCGCACCATCCTCACGGGCGGAAGTTCCATGGCCACCGCGGCCATCCTGTACTTCCTGGGCGGCGAGGGCATCCGGCCGTTCGCGTTCACCTTCCTGATCGGCCTCATCGCGGGCACCTTCTCCAGCGTGGCCATCGCCGGCACGCTGGTGTACTCGCGGAAGGCCGATCCCACCGCCACCGATCAGCCGCGGGCCAGCACCGCGGCCGCTCTGCCCGCCTGAGTCACCACGCAAGGGACCACCATGAAGAAGCCCGCCAAGATCCTTCTCGCCACTGCGCTCCTCGTCTTCGCCGCCGCCGGGTTCTACTACGCCTGGATGTCGCCGGCGAAGAAGCCTGCATCCTCGGCGCCCTCGCCTCTGGTGGTGCGTCGTGATCCGGTGGGGCCCAGGGTTCCGGCGGAGACCGCCGGTCGTGATCTTCGCGAGTCGGCCACCATGGATCGGGCAGCCATGCCCACGCCGGTGCCCGCACCGGCCTCGGGCGCCGCGAGCAATCCCGAGGCCACGCGTGCCGCCTCATCGGGTGCCGCAGGCCTTCCGGAGGGTTTCCGCGCCACCAGTGCCCCGGCGGGATCGCTTCCCGATCGCCTGGAGGGGTTCGACAAGGCGCCCGCCGGCGAGACCGGTTCCGTGACGACCACCACCCGGCCGCAGACCACGCCGCCGCCCGCGACCGCACCGGCCACGGGTGCCCCGGCCCCCGCGGCCGGCAATCCGGCGCCGCTGCCGCCGCTGCCCGCGCCCGGCAGTGCGGTGAATCCTCGGCCGGCCAGCACGCCGCCAGCCGCCATGCCGCCCGCTCCCGTGAAGCCGACGGCTCCGGTCAAGCCTGTCGAGACCACGTACACCGTCAAGGCCGGCGATTCGCTCTCGAGCATCTGGAAGCAGCTGACCGGCAGTGAGCGGGGCTGGGAGAAGCTTCAGTCCGCCAATCCGGGCCTCGACCCCTCGCGCCTGAAGATCGGTCAGGTGCTCAAGGTCCCGCCCTTCGAGGCCAGCGCTCCCGCTGCGGCGCCGGTGGTGGCCGGTCCCGGCGACTACATCGTGAAGGAAGGCGACACGCTCAGCAGCATCGCCGCCGATCGCCTTGGCGCTTCCAAGCGATGGAAGGAGATCTACGACGCCAACAAGTCCGCCATCGGTGCCGATCCGGCGGCCCTCAAGGTGGGCATGAAGCTGGTGATCCCCGGCCAGACGCCGGCCCGACCCGCGGCGCCAGTGACTCCAGCGGCCCCCGCGAGCACGAAGCCCGCGGCGACCGGCAGCAACCCGCCTCCCGTGACCATGCCGCCAGCCCTGCCCAGCATGCCGGGTCCAGGCACGCCGCCTCCCGCCTCTACGCCGTCCCCGGATTCGAAGGGCGGTGCCCCAGGCAGCCCGCCGCCAGCACCGCGGTCGACCTGAGTCTTCCGGCGTGCAGGCCGCCCACCACCACGCAGGTGACGGCGGCATGGCTCAGGATCCAGGGAATGGCCTCGGCGGGGTCCAGCCGTCCGCTGGCCAGCGGCTTCTTCACGAACACCGCCAGCCCCGCCTCGGCCGCCCGCTCCGCAGCAGGCAGCATGGTCGTGTCCAGCGGGTGAAGTTCCAGCATCAGGGCGTCGATCTGGCCGTGCCCGATGCAGGCCATGGCGCCCTCGAGTGACTTGGGTGAGAAGCCCACGCAACCCACGGATCCGGCCTCCTTCATCCGAGCCAGGGTTCGAATGGCCTCCTCTTGACGCAGGATGGCCATGTCCTCGCCATTGGAGTGGACCCACGCGGCATCGACCCGAGGGGTGCGAAGGCGATCAAGGCTGCGCTGCAGGCTCGTCATCACCCCCGCCTCGGAGAAGTCGAAATGGCTCCGGCCGTGCTCGAAGGTCTCGCCCACCTTGGTCGAGAGGAAGATCCGCCGGCGGCGATCGCCCAGAGCCGCGCCCAGGCGTGCCTCGCTGAGTCCGTAGGCGGGGGCGGTGTCCACGACGCCGATGCCCATGTCCACCACCTCGTGCACCAGTCGAGCGCTCTGCTCGTCGGTGGGCAGGTCGTAGCCCGTGGGGTACTTGATGCCCTCGTTGCGGCCGATCTTGAAGGCGCCCCAGCCGAGCACCGTCACCTGTCCGTGGAGCCGCGGTGCGCCACGGCGGGGAAGTTCGACCGGGGTCATGCCGGGTGCGTCCATGTGGCCTCCTCCCAGGGTCGACGGGCAAGGCCGGGACGCGGCGAGGCCGCCGGCCACTGTCCGTCCGCGCTCGGATGGGCGGCCACGCTCAGGGCCGCGGCCTGTTCAGCGGCCCGCGGAGCCATGACCAGTTTCACCGGCCACACGGTCACGAAGGGTCCGTCTCGCTGCACGTGCACGCTGGCGGGACGACGGCCATTGCCGGTCCGAGGCTCCGCACGCTGCACCAGATAGCTGGAGAACTCGGCCGCGCGGAGGTCCACGCCCGGAAGGCACGCGACAAGTTCGCTCCGGGCCTCGAGCAGGAAGGGGCCCTCCGCCAACGACGGTCCACGCTCGGCCAGTTCGCCGCCCACGTGCCAGACCACGCCACCCGGCATCTCGTCGCTGGTGATCGTGACACGGGTCCGTGCGCCGTCAATGCAGTGCCCGAAGACCCACGGAAGGTTCCCGCGAACCATGGCCTGGCGCAGCGGACGTCGCTGCATCGGCTGTTCGCTGGCCAGACCCGCCATCGCCAGCAGTGCCTCGTTGCCCTCGCCTGCGGTCAGGAAGACCTGACTGGCGAGGATCTGCACCCGTTGGCCGCCAAGCAGGGCCTCGATCGAGGCCTGTGACCCCTCCGAACGCAGCCCCACCACCTCGCCCTGGGCCAGCCGGGCTGCGTGAGGACGCGCGAGCCGGTCCAGCAGGTCTCGAGGATCGATGATGACCTCCCCAAGCCGGAACACATCCCCGCGAACCCCCTGAAGCCAGCCGGGACGCTCCGCCGCAGCCACCGCCTCCGGGCGGGTCTGCAGGGCCAGGCGGGCTCCCAGCATGCCCGCGACACCGCGAAGCCCGGAGGACCGCCACAGGAACTCGTGGCTGGCCAGCGTTCGAAGGCTGGCCAGATCCGGCTGTCCCTTGCCGGTGAGCATGGATTGCCACATGGCCGATGCCATCGAGGCCTCACGGGCATCCTCGCCGGCCGAACCGCCGAGGGCGTACTTCACCCCGGCATGCAGGATCCCCTGACTGCTGGTGGTCTGGCCCGTGCCCAGCGCATGCCGCTCCAGAAGCAGGGCGTTGCGTCCTGCCCGCGTCAGCGCATCCAGGGTGAACAGGCCCGCCACGCCGCCTCCGACCACCAGGGCATCGATGCGGATCGGCGACGGGCTCATGACAGCGCGATGCTACCGGTCCAACCCGAGTACAAACCGCCCGGCGTGGAGCAAGTCGCGGCGGCCCCCACGATTGGCCCGCCGCGCATCCCCGAGACCCTGGGGGCGCTCCGCCTGCCGGGCGGCAGCGTCAACATAGCCTGCCGCGCCACGCGGACAAGAAGAAACAGGGAACTTTCCGGTTGAACCGCGGCGTGAGGTCTCAGGAGCCCGTCCCGCTGGCCGCTTCCTCGCGGATCCGGCCATCCGCCCCGACCTGGTCCACGCGCACCGACACCCGGCGGCTCACGCCACGCTCCGCCATGGTCACGCCGTGCAGCTCGTGACAGGCCTGCATGGTGCGCTTGTGGTGGGTGATCACGATGAAGTGGCTTCGGTCGAGGAAGGGAGTCAGGGCTCGCGTGAATCGCTCCACGTTGGCCTCGTCGAGCGCGGCGTCCACCTCGTCCAGGATGCAGAACGGGCTGGGCTTGCTCCGGAAGATCGCCATGAGCAGGGCCACGGCCGTCATCGTCTTCTCGCCGCCCGAGAGCTGGCTGATCACGCGGGGTTCCTTGCCCGGGGGCTTCGCGCGGATCTCCACGCCGCTCTCGAGCCAGTCGGTCTCGCCATTCTCCAGGGGCAGCAGGTAGAGGTCCGCGCTGCCGCCGCCGAAGAGTCGGCGGAACATGCCGTCCTGCCCGGCGAAGTGCTCGCGGACCGCCTCGAAGGTGGCCTTGAAGCGACGGCGGCTCACCTCGTCCAGTCGCTCGACCAGCTCGTGCAGGCCGGCGCGAGCCGCATCGATGTCGGCCACCTCGCGGGCGAGCGTCTCGTTGCGGCCCTCGAGCTGCGTGAGCTCGTCGATGGCCTCCATGTTCACGTTGCCCAGGGCCTTGATCTCGTCGCGCAGCCGATCGGCCTCTGCCGTGGCGGAGCCGCGGTCGGTGCTGGCGAAGCCCGCCATGGCACGGGTGGCCAGGTGCTCGGCGTAGCCGGCGGACAGGTCCAGCGCGAGCTCCTCGAACGTGCTCTCCTCCAGGCCCTCGCGTCGCACCTCCGCCTCGCGTCG
>RFOC01000015.1 GCA_009926815.1 Planctomycetota bacterium | reverse complement strand
CCCGAAGGATCTCGAGGCGATCGCGGAGCTGGAGTCGCTGCGGGGCTTCGAGCCGGGCCGCTAGATTGAAGCGGACTCGCGTGCGAGCGCCCGCTTGCGCTGCGCCGTGAACTTCCACCAGGGCTTGGGCGCCGCGCCGCGGCTCTGCGCAATGGTGGCCATGAACACGTCGATCACGCAGGGGTCGTTGCGATTGCGGGTGCGGCGGCAGAGGCGGTCGTAGAGCTTGAATGCGTCCTGCCGGGCGAGCTGGGCCACGCTACGGATGCCGAGGGCCCGAAAGTCGCGGAGGGCAGCGGGGCCGACATTGGCCAGGTCGGCCAGACCGCGAGGCTTGGCAGGGGTGGCGCGGGGCATGGCACTCCAGCGTATGGCGAAATTTCGGCGACATCCTGACGGAATCGTGGGGTCGGCTCCGTTTTACCTTGGGGCGGTCGCAGGGTGCGGCCGGACCTGCCGACACCACCGAGGCCTTCGCGCGGTCGCGAGCCTTCTCGACACGAACCCATCTTCGCAAGCCGACAGGAGCAACCTTCCAATGCACACCCGCACTCGAATCGCTTCCATCTGTCTGGGTCTCGCATGCCTGACCACGGGGGCGTTGGCGCTCTCGGGTGCCGCGCCAAGTGGTTCGTCCGCGGCCGCCACGCTCGAAACGCATGTGCTGCGCTTCTCGCCCGAGGTGCTCGACCTGGGTGAAGTCACCGCCGACACCCCTGCCAAGGCCACGGTGACCGTGACCAACACCAGCTCGCAGCCGGTGACCGTGCAGGAGATCAAGCCTGGCTGTGGCTGCACCAAGACCAGCGAGCCGCCGAAGGGCCCGGTGGCACCGGGTGCCTCGTTCACCATCGACATCACCATGGATCCCGGCAAGCGCACCGGCGTGGACTTCACCAAGGTCGTGCATGTGGTGCTGACCGACGGCCAGAAGGAGACGCTGCAGATCAAGGGCCGCGTGAAGAGCATGGTGCGCGTGGAGCCCAGCGTGATCGACGTGGCGGCCATCATGGACGGCGGGGCCGCTTCCGTCACGCTGCGCAGCGTGGACGGCAAGGACTTCGCCATCACCAAGGTGGTGCCCGAGGGCATGCTGGGCGGCGGCTCGCTGCGCAGCGCCGGCGGGCAGGAATCCTTCGCGATCGACCTGGCCGCGTGGGAGCGTGCGGGGCGGCCCGCGTCGCTGGTCGTTTCGACCAGCCGCGCCGATGCGCCGGAGGTGGCGGTGCCGGTGAAGGTGTCGGAGGCGGTCGCCATGTTCCGCATGCCCGCCGCGGCCGGTGGTGATGCGAGGCGCTCAGCCATCGAGACGGAGCAGGACGCGCTGATCCGGACCATCGACGCCGGCATGCCGGCCACGAGCCGCTCGGCGGATTTCCGCATGCGTCTGCATCGTGAATCCGGCATGCTGTTCGTGCACGGCACGGCCGACGAGCTGCAGTCCGTGCGCAAGGCGGTGAAGGCGCTCCCCGCGGGCAGCGGCGTGCGGGAATCCACGGGCGCACCGCCGGCCTGAGCGCTGCCAGGCCCGTGACCCGCGGCCCATGCCCCTGATGACCGATCCAGCCGCCAAGTCCGTCGCCCCACGGGCGGGTCAGCCCACGATCGGCGGCCTTGATGATGGGGCCGTCGATCGACTGACCACGCGCATGATGCGTGGCGATCGCGATGCCTACGCGGAGCTCTTTCACCTGCGATGCGACCTGGTCGATGGCGAGGCGCGTCGCAGTCTTGGGCGTCGGAGCGATCTCGGTGCCGACGTGGCGCAGGATGCCTGGGTGCGCGTGGCAAGGGCACCACGGCGATGCGGTTCAGTGGTCAGCCTGGACGCCTGGCTGCGGCGGATCGTCCGCAGCGCAGCCATCGACATGCTTCGTACCGAGCTTGCCCAGCGGAACCGCGAGCGGCGCGTGGCGCAGACCCGCCCCGAAGCCGTGGCCTTTCTGGATGACTTCGAGCTGCTTCAGCAGCTTCGGCAGGACGCCCGCCGCGTGGCGGGACTCTCCGGTGAGGAGCAGTCGATGTTCGAGCTTCTGATCCGGAGCCAGGGCACCGTGGCCCAGCTGGCCGGATGGATGGGTCTTGGCCCCGCCGCCGTGGACAGCCGGCTGCGACGGGCCGCGGAGCGGGCGCGAGCCCGGAGGAGCGAAGATGCATGAGTTGAGCGATCGGCAGCGGCAAGCTCTCGCGATTGGCCTCGACGCCTTCGACGCAGCCTGCCGCGTGCGGCGAAGGAGGCGCAGGACGGTGCAGGGGCTGGCGGTCGCCGTGGCCATGGGTGCGGCGATCATGCTCAGCCGCAGCGCCCGCACCTTGCCGGTCGGCCTGCCCGAGTACGTGCAGATCATCACCGACGATCCGCAGCTGGCGGCCGAGTTGGCGCTGGCCAACGCGTGCGAGCGCTTCGAGCGGACCGAGGGTCGGCTGGTGGTGGTGGAGTGCACGCTGCCCGGGTCGGCCGGGCCACGGTGGTGACCGGATCCGCCGGTTCAGAACCGCCAGCTGACGAACGCCCCCAGAACGAGAGCCGGATCGCCGCCGGTGCTGGTCATGGTGCTTCCGCCGCCATCGAGCGTCTTCACGCGGCTGTACAGCGCGCTGCCCACCACGAAATCGACCCGCAGCGCCTCCGTGGGGCGCCACTCCAGGCGCCCGTAGATGGACGTGTTCGATTCCTGGAAGATCCAGTTGGCGTCGGCCCCGGCGTCATCGAGCCGGTACTGGCGGAACTCCCAGGCACCGCCGAAGGCCACGTCGAACTGCGATCCCAGTTCCTGCTCCAGTTCAAGGCCCACGAACGGATTCGCCTCGGGGGCCCGGATGTTGCTGATGCGGAGACCTTCCGCGATCTTCCAGTCGACCAGCGGAGCGGGCACCACGATCACGCCGCTGCCCAGCAGGCCCTTGGCCAGCACGCCCAGGCCCAGCACATGGTCCTGATCGAACGCGTAGCGGAAGTTGGCCAGACCGCCGCCCGTGATGGTCTGCCCCGCGTCGGCGGTGGTCTGTCCCGCCATCTGCAGGATCGGCGCGCCACCCACGGCCCAGTGACGATCAAGCGCCACCGTGAAGCGGGGCACCACGCTCAGCGCCTCCGCATTGAGCGTGCTTCCGAGTCCGAAGGCGGTGCCATGGAATTCGTAGTGGCCGAACTCGTAGCCCACGGCGATGTCCAGGTTCATGTTCGACGTGAGGCCCAGCCGCCGACTGAACGCGCCGTACGCCCGGCTGGCCGAGTAGCTGCCGCCCGTGTTGAGGCTGGTGTCGAACTGCTGCACGAAGCCGCCGGAGAGCTTGAAGGGTCCGCTCGAGGGCGGTCCGGCAGGGGCCTGATCCTGAGCGGCCGGCTTGGCCTGGTCTCCCGTGTTCTGGATGGACTCGCGGCTCTCCCTGGAGCCGGCACCCTCGCCCACGTTCTGGGCAAGCGCGGCGGAGGCCAATGCGACGGGCAGCAGCGCGGTGAGCGTGTGGAATCTCATGGGCGGTCTCAGCCGGCCTGCGCCGGGGTGGTGTCCAGCAGGTTCTGCAGGATGTCGTCGGCCGTGCGGCCCTCGGCCTCGGCCTCGAAGTTGGTCAGCACGCGGTGCCGCATGGCGGGCAGGGCCACCGACTTCAGGTCATCGGCATTCACGAAGGGCCGGCCCGCGAGCAGGGCCTTCACCTTGGCGGCCAGCACCAGCGTCTGGGCCGCGCGAGGGCTGGCTCCGAAACGGAAGTACTTGTTCACCAGTGGCGTGGCGAACTGACCCTTGGGGTGGGTGGCCAGCGTGAGCCGCACCGCGTAGTCCTGCACGGCCGGCTCGATGCGCACGCGGCGCACCAGCTTCTGGTGATGCAGGATCGCCTCCGAATCGAGCACCGCGTGGAGCTCGGGCGAGGTGCCCGTGGTGGTTCGATCCAGGATGGTGGCCAGTTCCTCGCGGCCGCTGTAGCCCACGATCAGCTTGAAGAAGAAGCGGTCGAGCTGCGCCTCGGGCAGGGGATAGGTGCCTTCCTGCTCGATCGGGTTCTGCGTGGCCATGACCAGGAACGGCTTCTGCAGCTGGTGCGTGGTGCCACCCACGGTGACGCTGCGCTCCTGCATGGCCTCCAGCAGGGCGCTCTGGGTCTTGGGCGTGGCGCGGTTGATCTCGTCGGCCAGCACGATCTGCGCGAAGATGGGACCCTTGCGGAACTGGAAGTCGCGGCCGTGCTCGCCCTCGACCACGATGGTGGTGCCCGTCACGTCCGCGGGCATGAGATCGGGGGTGAACTGGATGCGGCTGAACTGCAGCTGCAGCGCCTGGCTGAGCGAGCGGATGAGCAGCGTCTTGCCCAGGCCCGGCACGCCCTCGAGCAGCACGTGTCCGTTGGCGAAGAGGCAGACCAGCGTGCCTTCCACCACCGCCGTGTGTCCCACGATGGCCTTGGCCACCTCGGACCGGACCTTCTCGAAGTCGCCGCGGAATCGATCGATGAGTTGCTCGGTGCCGGTTTCGGCCATGGCTGGAATGGTACGGAAACGGCGGATCGATCTTGCGGCCTCCGGATCCGGTGCTAGAGTGACGCCACTTCCCGGCGTCCGGGAGGTGGCCTCCCGAGCGGGGGAAGGCGGTGCGAATCCGCCACGAACGCGTCACCGTGTGTCGAGGGCCCTCCGGCCCCGACGAGTCGGGTCTATCGCTCCGGAAGCCGTGTCTGCCCGCCCGCGCGAACCGGGTGCATGGCGGCCGTGCCGATCAGGCACCGCCCAGTGCGTTCCGCCCCGCGGCTGTTCCCCTGTTGCCCGCCGCGCGATCGGTGGGAGAAAGTTCCCTCCATGATCTCCAGGTTCCGCATCGCTGGCGCCGCGTGCGCCGTGTCCGCCTGCCTCTCCGCGAGCGCCGCCCTGGTGGGTTCATTCGATGTCGGCAGCGGTGCGAAGACCGCCACCCTGCAGTTCGACTTCGAGAATGGCAACACCTGGCTGGCCACGGTTCGGTGGGACGGCAGCCTGAACGGCTTCCAGGCGCTCCAGATGATCACCGGCGGCGTGCCCGGCGGGCAGCTGCAGTTCCAGAGCTTCAGCTTCGGCAAGTTCGTGACCGGCATCGGCGTGGGCAGTGACTGGCAGTACGGCGAGGGCGATCTCTGGCCGGTGGAGAACTGGTGGCACTACTGGACGGCGGAGCCCGCGACCGACTGGACCAGTTCCATGATCGGCGCGGAGGACCGCGTGCTGCAGGATGGCTCCCGGGACGCCTGGGTGTTCGGTTCCAGCGCAGCGCCGGCCGTGATTCCCGGCCCAGGGGCGGCCGTGCTGGCGGGCCTGTGGTGCGCGCGAGGTCGCAGGCGGCGCTCGGGCTCGGCTATCGTGTCCACGTGACGCAGGCTCCCGCCTTCCATGTCATGGACCGCCGACTGCCGCAGGGCGTGCCCCTGCTGGCCTCGTGGTGGTGGCGGGCGGTGGTGGCTGGCGTGACCGTGGGCCTGGTGCCACTGCTGGTGGTGCTGTGGGCGTTCATCGACATGCCCGCTCACCGGCTGCTGGACTGGATGTGGCCCGGTTGGCTGGTCGGGGCCCGCGCGCTGGGTTCGCCGGTGGCCTGGCTGGCGGGTGGCGGGGCCATCTTCCTGGTGAGCGCCGCCCTGCGCCGGCGTGACGTGGGCCGGTGGGGCTTCCTGCTGGCCGCGAACGTGGCGTCCGGACTGGCGCTGGCGTGGGTGTGTGGCGCCGGCATCGGCCTGCTGGCATCGCTCGATGCCCGCAGCGGCTCGCCCGCATGGCTGCACCTGTGGCCCGATGCCCGGTGCGCGGCTGCGGCCGCGGCCGCGATGACCTTGTGGATCCGCGTGCCCTCCATGGGTCGCGTGCTGCTGGCCATGGTGGCTCTGGTCGTGCTGGGCGAGAGCGCGGTGCGCACCGCGTTCCTGTCCGACGCCCTTGCGGGCGCCTGGTGCGGGACCCTGGGCGCCATGGCGGTGCCATGGGCCTGGTGGAGCCTGCGGAACGAGTCCTATCCGGCGATCACGCCTGCGGCGGCGCCGGCGCCTTGACCGGCAGCTTCTCGAGCACGCGGTCGATGAGCCCGTAGGTCTGCATCTCCGCTGCGGTGAGCCACTTGTTGCGCTCGCAGTCGTCGGCGATCTGGGACTTGGGCTTGCCGGTCTGCCGCGCGTAGATCTCGTAGAGCTGCTCGCGCATGCGGAGGATGTGCTTGGCCTCGATCTCGAGGTCGGTGGCCTGGCCCTCGAGCACGCCGCCGATGAGCGGCTGGTGCATGAGGTTCTCGGCATTGGGAAGGGCGAATCGCTTGCCCTTGGTGCCGCTGCAGGCGATCACGCTGCCCATGCTGGCGGCCTGGCCGATGATGTAGGTGCACACGTCGCACGGCACGAAGCGCATGGTGTCCACGATGCCCAGGCCGCTGGTGACGCTGCCGCCCGGGCTGTTCACGTACAGGTGGATGTCTGCCTTGGGGTCCTCGTTGGCCAGGAACAGCAGCTGGGCCACGACCAGGTTGGCCATCATGTCGTTCACGGGGCCGCCCACGAAGATGATGCGGTCGTTCAGCAGGCGGCTGTAGATGTCGTAGGCGCGCTCGCCGCGGCCGGTCTTCTCGATGACGATGGGGACGAGGGTCATGGTGGGTTCCGTGGGGGTTGGGCTCAGCGCTTGGCCTTGTCGGGGAAGGTGGCGATCTCGTCGACCAGGCCGTAGGCCTTGGCCTCGGTCGCGCTGAAGTACTTGTCGCGCTCGCCGTCCTTCGCGACCTGCTCCACCTTCTGGCCGGTGTGACGGGCCAGGATCTCGTTGAGCATGCGCTTGTCCTTCAGGATCTGCTCGGCCTGGATCTGGATGTCCGTGGTCTGGCCGCCCACGCCGCCGAAGGGCTGGTGGATCATCACCTTGGCGTGCGGCAGGATGTGGCGCTTGCCCGGGTGGCCGCTGGCCAGCAGCACGGCACCACCGGAGTAGGCGCGGCCGATGCAGAAGGTGGCCACCTCGCTGCTGATGAACTGCATGGTGTCGTAGATGGCCAGCGTGTCATCCACGGCCCCGCCGGGGCTGTTGATGTAGAAGTTGATGTCCTGGCCGCGCTTCTGGTTCTCCAGGTAGAGCATCTGCATCATGACGCGGGCCGCGCTGGCGTGGTTGATCTCGCCGATGAGGAACACCACGCGGTTCTCGAGCAGGAGCTCGTCGATGGTCATCTCGCGGGTGCGCTGGTAGTTGATCGACGCGACCAGCTCGCGAGGAAGCGCGGCGAGCACGTCGGGCGTCACGGCGGAGGGGAGCTTCGGCATGGAGGCGGGATGATAGTGCGGTGCGGCGGGGGCCGCCGCGTTCACCACGGCTCCGGGGCACCCTGGAACGGATACAGGCGCTCCACGCCGATCCAGCGGGTGAGCTCATCCAGCGCATCGAGCGAACGGCGGTGCAGGCGCGGATCGGCCAGGTCCGCGGGACGGAGTTCCTCGGGATAGTGCCGCTCGATCCAGCCTCGCAGCCAGGCGGCCCGCGGGGCATCCAGCATGAACCCCGGGTGCACCCGGGCCATGGCCTCGGCATCCAGCGGCACGCGGAGCCGCAGGCAGGCCGGCCCACCGCCATTCCGCATGCTCTCCCGGACGTCCAGATACATGACGCCGTGGATGGGGTTGGATGCATCGGCCAGCACGCGATCCACCACCGCCCGCGCCCGGTCGCTGCGACGGACCTCCTCCGGGCACACCAGGAAGAGGCCGCCTCCGGGCAGATGGACCAGCTGCGAGTTGAACAGGTAGGTGGACACGGCTTCCTGGACGGAGAGTTCCTCTCGCCTCACGCACACGGGCGAGAAGCCCTCGCCGACCCATCGATGGATGGCCTCGATCGCGTCCGTTCCGCCCACGAATGCCTGCTCGTGGAAGAGCAGCGTGCCCTCGCTGCCCACGGCGATCACGTCGTTGTGGAACACGCCCTCGTCGATCACCGCGGGGTCCTGCTGGATGAAGAGGCAGCGATCGGGAGGCAGGCGCAGCCGGGCCGCCACCTCGCGACTCGCCTCCAGCGTCTGGCGGGCCGGATGCCGGGCAGGACGAGGACCCTGGCCGTCGGCCCGAGCGCCATGGACGAAGAGATGCAGGCCCCGTCGCCTCGCGTCGACCAGGCGCGTGTGATTGGCCGCGCCTTCATCCCCCAGGGGACCGTCCGAGGGCAGGGCGGGGAGCGCCTCGAACCCTCGCTCGTCGCCGAAGACGGCGCGCAGGATGCGGAGCGTCTGCGGCGGCTCCATGCGGCGATGCGGCATGGCGCGCAGGTTGGCCACCACCAGGCGCGTGCGGCCATCCGCGGTGTCCGCCGCCGGCGCAACCGTGGCGGCGTTGGCGGTCCACATGGCGCTGGCGCTGCACGCGCGAGCCAGCGCGGTGGGGCGATCTCGCGCGGCGGCGGCGATCACCTGGGCGTCGGTGCCCGTGAAGCCTTCCGCGCGAAGCGCCCAGCATGCCGGTCGTTCGTGGGGCGGCAGGAAGCCCTGTGGCAGGCCAAGCGCCATCACGCGCTCCATCTTCCACAGGCCCTGCAGCGCGGCCAGCCGGGGCCGCGAAACCGCCTGCGCGTTCGACTGACTGGCCACATTGCCCTCGCTGAGGCCGGCGTAGTTGTGGGTGGGACCCACAAGACCGTCGAAGTTCGCTTCCAGCATGGCCGGCGGCAATGTACGGCCCGCCGCGGGTAGAGTGATCCGCATGGCCACTCGCTCCGCCGCCCCCGGAACGCCCTCCGCCGAGATGCGGGTGGTCGTGCTGCACGGGCGAGACGCCTTCCTCCGGCTGGAGCGAAGTCGGCAACTGGAGCAGTCGCTGCAGGAGCGGTTCGGCGGTCTGGATCGGACGGACCTGGAGGGCGCCCAGGCCTCGCTGGCGGACGTGCTCGACGGCCTTCGCACGCCCGGCCTCTTCGCCCCGCACAAGCTGGTGGTGCTGGAGAACGCGGAGGTCTTCATGGGCGCGGAGGATCGACGCCGGGCCATGGAGGGCTACGCCCAGTCGCCGTGCGGCGAGGCCACGCTGCTCATGCGATGCGGCACCGGATGGCGGCCGGGCAACTTCGACAAGCTGGTGGCCAAGGTGGGCGCCGTGATCAAGTGCGAGAGCCCCTCCGAGGACGAGGCGATGGCCTGGTGCGTGGCGCGAGCCCGCAAGCGGCATCAGGCGGAGATGGAGCCCGCGGCCGCGAAGCTCCTGGTGGACAAGGTCGGCCCGGACCTGGGCCGGCTGGACGCGGAACTGGGCAAGCTGGCCGCGGCCGGCGCCACGCCTGGCGTCGGGTTGGCGAAGGTGACCCGGACGCTTGTGCAGGCGTTCACGGGGCTCTCTCGCGAGGAGCAGGCGTGGGAGATCCAGGGTCCGGTGCTCGAGGGCCGCGCGCCCGAGGCGCTGGCCAAGCTGGACGAGTTGCTCCGGGTGAGCCGGGTGCCTGAGGTGATGATCGGCTGGAGCCTGGTGGATCTGGCCCGGAAGGTGCACGACGCCAGCTGCCTGCTGGCCCAGGGGGAGAGCGAGGGCAGCGTCTCCAAGGCCCTCAAGCTCTGGGGACCCTCGGCATTCGCCGTGCTTCGGGCGGCCAGGCAGGTGAAGCCCGTCGAGGCCGCCCGACTGTTCAGGCTGGCCGTGGAGACGGACCGGGCCACGAAGAACGGCACCGCGCCGGAGCCGGCGCGCGCCTTCGAGGGACTGATGGTCCGGATGACCGGATCGCTTGGCTGAGCGATGCGCTCAGCGGCCGCCGAAGAGGCGGCGGAGGCCGCCGTGCTGCGCCTTCTCGAGCAGCTCGAACTCGCCCCGGTCCAGGTAGATGCCGCCGCAGCCACCGCAGCGGTCGATCATCACGCCGTGGAAGTTCTCCTCCTTCAGGCCGCTGCCGCACTTGGGGCAGACCATCCAGTGCGCGCCCCGGGCCGACTTCGCGGCCGCCGACTTTCGATCGGCATCCAGGCGGGCGCGGCGTTCCTGCAGCCACGCGGCGTCCTTCTCGTGGAAGACGCGCTCGAGTTCGTTGTAGCCCTGTTCGGAAAGAGACATGGTGGGTTCCTCCGTCGAGGCAGCGATGATACCCGCGGGGACGGATACCATTTCCGGATCCACGCGGCACGCCGATGCAGGCCATGACCACGCCCAACGCGGCCGACGACCACTCGAACCACGAGCCGGGTGTGGGTCACGGGCGGCACGGCATGGCGGCCATGGCGCTGGCGGCCCTGGGCGTGGTGTACGGCGACATCGGGACCAGTCCGCTGTACGCGCTGAAGGAGTGCGTGAAGCACCAGGGCAAGGGACAGTCGCTGGACGAGACCTTCGTGCTCGGCGTGCTCTCGATGATGTTCTGGGCCCTGATGCTCAGCGTGAACCTGAAGTACCTGCTGGTCGTCATGCGGGCCACGAACCACGGCGAGGGCGGGATCTTCTCGCTGCTGTCGCTGGTGCCCCGCAGCCTGAGCGAGCGACCGAGCCGCGAGAAGGTGTGGCTCTCGATGCTGGCGATCCTGGGCGCCGGGCTGCTGCTGGGGGATGGCATCATCACCCCGAGCATCTCCGTGCTCTCCGCCATCGAGGGGCTGGAGGCGGTGCCCGGCCTCGGGATCGAGGTGGGTTCGACGCAGGTGATCTCCATCGCGATGGTGATCATCGTGGCCCTCTTCTTCGTGCAGCAGTTCGGCACCGGCAGGATCGGGGTCGCGTTCGGCCCGGTCATGGTGGCGTGGTTCCTGGCGATCGGCGGCCTGGGCCTGTGGGCCATCCTTCGGCAGCCGGATGTCCTTCGCTCGATCAATCCGCTCCACGCGGTGCGGCTGGTCGAGGCGGCGCCCTGGCATGCCTTCACCCTGCTGGGCACGGTGGTGCTGGTGACCACCGGGGCCGAGGCGCTCTACGCCGACGTGGGTCACTTCGGCCTGCGGCCCATCCGCAACGCCTGGTACACGCTGGTCTACCCGTCGCTGCTGCTGAACTACATGGGGCAGGGCGCCTTCACGCTGGCCTGCATCCAGGATGGCTCGCTGCACGCAGGGAACTCCGGTGACTTCAACCCGTTCTTCCAGTTGGTGCCGGATGGGCTTCGGTTCCCGGTGCTGCTGCTGGCCACGGCCGCCGCGGTCATCGCCAGTCAGGCCATGATCAGCGGGGTGTTCAGCATCGCCCGGCAGGCGGCTCGCATGGGCTACCTGCCACGGCTGGAGATCATCCACACCAGCCGGATGGCCGAGGGACAGATCTACATCCCCAACATCAACCTGCTCATGCTGGTGGGGTGCAGCATCACGGTGCTCTGGTTCAAGACCAGCAGCAACCTCTCCCACGCCTACGGCCTGGCGGTCACCGCGACGTTCGCCATCACCACCATCCTGCTCGCGTTCGTGGCCCGACGCCTGTGGCGATGGAGGCGATGGCAGGTGGCCGCCATGACCGCGGTGTTCCTGGCCGTGGACGGTGCGTACCTGGGCTCGAACCTGCTGAAGCTGCCACTGGGTGGCTGGTTCGCGCTGGCCATCGGTGTGGGGGCGGCCGTCGTGATGAGCACCTGGATGCAGGGCAGCTACCTGATCGGGCGGAAGGTGGCCGAGTCGGCCAGCAGCATCCACGAGTTCCTCGCGTCGCTCTGGAGCGAGGCGGTGCCGCGCGTGCCGGGCACGGCGGTGTTCCTGACCACCAGCAGCGCGACGCCCTTCTCGCTGACCGCCTTCGTGGAGCACAGCCACGTGCTCCATCAGCAGGTGATCCTGGTCAGCGTGCATTCGGCGCACGTGCCCGTGGTGCCGCCCCGGCGGCAGGTCAAGCTGGAGTGGATGCCCGACGGCTTCTGGAAGCTGCAGGCGCAGTGCGGCTTCATGGAGACGCCGGACATTCCCCGGTTCCTGGAGCGCGCCAAGGAAATGGGACTGGACTGGGATCCGGAGACGACCACGTACTTCGCCCGCCGCATGGTCGTGCTGCCCACCGGCGACGCCCCCATGGCCCGATGGCGCAAGCGGCTGTTCGCGCACCTGAGCGCCCAGGCGGTGGACAGCATCCGCTTCTTCAACCTGCCGCCCGATCGCGTGGTCGAGTTCGGCGTGCAGATGGAGCTCTGAGCCGTGCTCCGCATCGCGCTGCAGATGCTGTTCGGTGACCGCGCGAAGTTCTACGGGATCCTGATCGGCCTGACCTTCGCCACGCTGCTGATCACCCAGCAGAGCGCGATCTTCGTGGGACTCATGACGCGCACCTACGCGCTCATCGAGGAGATCCCGCAGGCGGATCTCTGGGTGGCGGATCCCACGCTCCAGTTCGTGGACGACACCAAGCCCATGGCGGTCACGGCGCTTGATCGCGTGCGGAGCGTGCAGGGGGTGGAGTGGGCCAGCCCGCTGTTCAAGAGCATCCTGGTGGCCAAGCTGCCCAACGGTGGGCGACAGCTGTGCGACGTGATCGGCGTGGACGACGCCACGCTCATCGGTGCACCGGCCACGGTGGTGGAGGGCAAGGTGGAGGACCTTCGCAAGCCCGACGCCATCTTCGTGGAGACCCGAGGGGCCCGGAAGCAGCTGGCCCAGCCCGCCACCGACGATCCCCGGGGGCCGAAGCGGCCGATGGCGGTGGGGGATGTGCTCGAGCTCAACGAGAAGCGCGCGGTGGTGGTGGGCATCGCGGAGACGCGGCCAAGCTTCCAGAACGTGCCCACGATCTACACCACGTACTTCCGCGCGATCGGATTCGCGCCTGCCAATCGCCGAACGCTGAGCATGATCCTGGTGAAGGCGGCCCCGGGTCAGGATCTGGAGACGCTGCGGCTGCGCATCGAGCGCGAGACCGGCCTGAGCGCGTACACGCCGGGCGAGTTCAGCTGGAAGACGCTGGACTACTGGATGAAGCAGACCGGCATCCCGATCAACTTCGGCATCGCCATCCTGCTGGGCTTCCTGGTGGGCGTGGCCATCGCCGGGCAGATGTTCTACAACTTCACGCTGGACAACCTGAAGTACTTCGGCGCCATGAAGGCCATGGGAGCGACCAGCGGCCAGCTGCTGGGCATGGTCGCGCTGCAGGGCATGGCCGCCGGGGCGCTGGGCCTGGGCCTGGGCCTGGGAGCCACGGCGCTGTTCGGCCTGTCGGTGCCCCCCGACCGGCTGGCGTTCAAGCTGATCTGGCAGTTGCCGCTCATCAGCGCCGGCGCGGTGACCGTGATCGTGGTCGGGGCCAGCTCGCTGAGCATGCTGAAGGTGATCCGGCTGGATCCGAAGGAAGTGTTCTCGGGATGACCGGAAGTGCCGCCATCCATGCCTCGGCCATCGCCAAGACCTACGGCACCGGCGATGCCGCCGTGCAGGCGCTTCGGGGCGTCGACCTGCAGGCGAACTTCGGCGAGATGGTCGCGCTGGTCGGTCCCAGCGGCTGCGGCAAGACCACGCTCATCAGCATCCTGGCCGGGCTCCTCTCCCGCGATGGAGGCGAGCTGCGCCTGGCGGGCACGGACCCGGATGCGCTGGACAACAACGCCCGGACGCTCTGGCGGCGCGAGCATGTGGGCTTCATCTTCCAGCAGTTCAACCTGGTGCCGCAGATCAGCGTGCTCGAGAACGTGGCCATTCCCCTGCTGCTCCGGGGCGATCATCGCGGCACCAGCCTGGAGCGGGCGGCCCAGTTGCTGGAGCGCGTGGGGCTGAAGGGTCGCGAAGCGTCGCAGCCCCACAAGCTGAGCGGTGGACAGCAGCAGCGCGTGGCCATCGCCCGCAGCCTGGTGCACGGACCCAGCATCCTGGTGTGCGACGAGCCCACCAGTGCGCTGGACGGCGCGACCGGTCAGCGCGTGATGGAGCTGGTGCGCGAGCAGGGCTGCCGTCCGGATAGATTGGTCGTCCTCGTGACCCACGACGAGCGCATCTTCCACTTCGCCGACCGCATCGTGCACATGGACGATGGTCGCGTGACCCGCGTGGTCGACGCGAAGTCCGAGGTGGCCGCGCTTCGTGCCGCGCAGGCCATGGAGAACCCGCGATGAGCAGTGCCCTCAATCCCCGCGTGCTGCTGCTGGCGGGGCTGGCGGCGATGGGCCTGGGGCTCACGCTGTACACCGTGCGCAAGCAGGCCACCCCGCCACCAAGCGCGCCACCCACGGGTGAGCCCACGCGGAGTCCCTTCGGCAACCGCGTGGCCGGAAGCGGCTTGGTGGAGCCCGTCACCGAGATCATCAACGTGGGCACGCCCATCGCCGGCGTGGTGGAGAGCGTGTCCGTGCACGAGGGCGATCAGGTGAAGCAGGGCCAGCCCCTCTTCGTCATCGACCAGCGCATGATGAGCAGCCAGTTGCACGGCGCCCAGGCGCGCCTGGAGGTGGCCACCCGCAAGCTGCAGCAGCTGAAGGCCCGTCCGCGCAAGGAGGATCTGGCCACCGCCGAGGCGATCGTGGAGCAGCGGCAGGCGGCCGTGCGGGACGCCCAGCAGCGGCTCGATCGCCTGAACCAGATCGCCGACCCGACGGCCATCAGTCCCAACGAGCGGCCCACCCGCGAGTATGAACTGGCGAACGCGAAGGCCCGGCTGAAGGAGGCGGAGGCGGACCTGGCCGAGGTGCGGATCGGCACCTATCCCGAGGATCTGGCCGTGGCCGCGGCCGACATGCAGGTGGCCGAGGCGGAGGTCAGGAGCCTGCAGACGGATCTGGAGCGCAGCGTGGTGCGCGCGCCGATCGATGCCACCATCCTGCGGGTCACGGCGCGGCCCGGACAGTTCGCGAGCGCCAGCACCGGCAACGATGACGGCCTGGTGACCCTGGGCCAGCTCACGCCGCTGCACATCCGCGTGGACGTGGACGAGCTCGATGCCTGGCGATTCGACCCGAAGGGCCGTGCCGTGGCCGTGCTTCGCGGCGGGCGTCGGGTGGAGTTCCCCATCGAGTACGTGCGCACGGTCCCCGTGGTCATTCCCAAGCGAACGCTCACGGGTGACAATGCCGAGCGCATCGACACTCGCGTGCTGCAGCTGGTCTACCGGTTCGTGGATCCTGATCCCGGGGTGCTGCCCGGACAGGTGCTCGATGTCTACGTGGAGACGGGCGCGAATCCGGACGCACCCGCGGGTTCGGCATCCGGTTCGGGCCGGGATGCCGGCGCCGGTGCGGCGGCGGGTTCGGGCACCGCGGCGGGCGCGGAGACCGGCACCACCGGCTGAACCAGCCACGCCACGTCGGCGGCCCACCGCACGAACAGCGGAGCGCTCCGCTCCCAGGGCGTCACCTGGTCGGCGGGAACGGTGCTCGTGCGATCGAACACGACCATCTTGGCCACGGGACGGGCATTGAGGCCATCGACCACCTCGCATTCCAGCGAGAAGGATCCGGGTCGATCGCCCCAGCCCTGCCACTCGCCCTGCGGAGGCAGGTCCCCGCGATCGAGCAGCGCGGTGGTGACCGCCACGCGGATGCGGAGCGGCGTGCACGAGCAGTCATCAAGTTCCTCCAGGGAACCCAGCACCCGATGATCGGCCTGCAGCGCCTCCTGGAGGCGCTCGCGAAGCCGGGTGCAGAGCGCCTCCCGCGCCTCGGGCGAAGGCAGGGTGTCGTCATGCCTGCGACGAAGCGACGGCTGCTCCACCAGCACGGCGTCGTAGGCGGGCAGGTCCTCGCTCCTGCTCCGCCACACGAAGACGGCGGGTCGCCCGGGCGCGGCCTGCAGCGAGCCGTACGCGCTCAGGAATCCGGTCTCGGAGCGGCCGCGCGGCGCAGGATGGGGCAGCAGGCTCCCGCAGGCGGTCAACGCAAGCGCGCATCCGGCGAGCAGCGGTCGGGTGATCATCGGACGATCAGGACGGGTCGGTCGGCGTGATGCACCAGGTCGGCGGCGACGCTGCCCAGCAGCACGCGTGCCGCGCCGGTTGGCGCCGTGGTGCCCACCACCAGGATGTCGATCTCCCGATCCTGCGCCGTGTCGCGCATGGCCTCCACCGGCGAGCCTGGACAGGTGAGTGCCGTGAGTCGCACGCCCTTGCCGCCCACCTCGCGCACCTTCCGGGCCAGGGCCTCGCGGGCCGGCGCCTCGCTCTCCGCCGGCTCCACGATGGGCACGGCCGGCATCTCCACGCCCACGAAGGGACCCGGCAGGGCCACCGCATGGAGCAGGCTCACCTCGGCGCCATCGCGCGGTGCCGCCAGTCGCACCGCGACGTCGACCGCACGATCCGCCTCGGGCGAGAAGTCCATGCCCACCAGCAAGCGCGTGCTGCGGGGCGTCCGCGTCGCGTCGCCGGGGTGCACCACCAGCGTGGGGCGGTGGACGCGCTTCAGGATGGCGTCCGCCACGCTGCCCAGCAGCAGCCGGCTGAGGGGGTTGCGACCACGGCTGCCGATCACCAGCAGGTCGGCGCCGCTCTCCTGCGCCACCGCGCTCACCACCTCCGCGGCCGCGCCGTCGCGCATCTCCACGTGCACCTGAAGTCCGTGTCCCGTCTCCACCGCGGCCAACCCCGCCAGTGCGGCGCGCGTCTCCTCGGGCGTGAGTCCGTGGTCCTGTCGGGCGTACCCGTGCACCAGCAGCAGGCTGGCTCCATGGGCACGGGCGATGGCCGAGGCCCAGCCGAGCGCCGTGGCGGCGGGCTGGCTGAAGTCGGTGCCCACGACGATGCGACGGATCGGTTCGGGCGTCATGTCGGGCTGAGCGTATCCGCGGGGTACCTTCCCCGCATGAGCCAGGCTCGCATGGAGCGACGAGCGGCATGGGTGGCGGTGATCGTGGCCATCACGCTCATGGCGGTGAAGCTGGTGGCGTACGCCCTGACGGGCAGCACCGCGGTGTTCGGCGACGCCATGGAGAGCCTGGTCAACGTGGTGGCGTCGCTGCTGGCGGTGTGGAGCGTGTGGATGGCCCATCGGCCTCCGGATCGCACGCACCCCTACGGTCATGGCAAGGCCGAATTCGTCTCCGCCGCGGTGGAAGGCGGGCTCATCCTCGCCGCCGCGGGCGCCGTGGTGTTCAAGTGCGTGCACGAGTTCCGCTCTCCGTCGGATCCCATCGAGCGCGTCGACCTGGGCATGGCTCTGCTCGGGGGCACGGTGGTCGTGAACGGACTGGTGGGCACCTGGCTCCTCCGGATGGGAAGGCGGGGGGGCAGCGCGGCGCTCGAGGCCGACGGCACGCACCTGCTGGCGGACGCCTGGACCAGCGGCGCCGCCATCCTCAGCCTGGTGCTGGTCCGGAACACCGGGATGTCGTGGATCGATCCCGCCATCGCGCTGGTCATGGCCCTCTGGCTGGTGTGGAACGGCTGGAACGTGGTGCGCGCGTCGCTGGGCAACCTGATGGACGAGCAGGACCCGGGCGATCGAGTCCGGGTGGAGGCGATCCTGCAGCGTCACCGCGAGGGTCACGCCCCGGCCATCTGCGGCTTCAGCCAGGTCCGGAGCAGGCACAGCGGCCGGGAGCACCGGATCGACTTCAACGTGCAGCTGCCCTCCACCACCGACCTGCACACCGCGCACGAGATCGCCTCCGAACTCGAGCGCGAGGTCGCCCAGTCGCTCGCCGGCACCGCCGTGGCTCATGTGGAGCCGTGCGTGGATCCCGCGTGCACCCACGGTCGCGCCTCGCCCTGAGGCGCTTCGCTAGATTGCCCGCATGGCTCCGAGCATCCGTCGACCGCCGGCGACCGATTCCTGGGGTGGCGCGCCGATCGACATCGAGCGACTGCGAAGGCTCTGGAAGCCGCGCCGCGACGCCTACGCCAGGGCCCTGCTCTATGAACCGGTGCGCATCCGCATCCATCGCGCGCTCACGTGGCTCGAGCACGCCGGTCGATGCGATCCCGCCGGGGATCTCGATGCCCGCCTGGTGGCGCAGTGGGTCGCGCTCAACAGCCTGTATGGGCGATGGGATGCGAGGGCCGGCGCTCCGCGAGGTGATCGCGAGTGCCTTCGGGAGTTCACCGACCAGATCCTCCTCCATGACCATGACGGACTGGTGCCTGCGGTGCTGCAGGCGCACGCGAAGCT
>RFOC01000140.1 GCA_009926815.1 Planctomycetota bacterium | reverse complement strand
CCGCCTCGCCGAGCACGCGCATCGAGCCACCGCCGCAGGCGACCACGGCGGCGGCCGTCTCGTCGCAGCTGGTCTCGAGGGCGAGAATGTGGAGCGGGCGCGACACCACGCCATCCTAGAATGGCGGTCCCATGGAGACGGGCCTCTCGGAGTCGCGCATCCTCTCGGAGCGCACGATCCTCGTGCAGGTTCGGCTGCCCAGCACCGAGCTGGACGAGGCCGATCCCATGGGGGAACTGCGTGCCCTGGCCGACACGGCGGGGGTGCAGGTGGTGGGGGAGATGACCCAGAACCTCAGGATCCCGCGAGGGGCCACCTACCTGGGCAAGGGCAAGGTGGAGGAACTGGCCGCCATGGTGCAGGCCCTCGAGGCCCGCGTGGTGGTGTTCGACAACGACCTCTCTCCCAGCCAGGTGCAGGGACTGGAGGAGGCGATCCGATGCAAGGTGCTCGACCGCAGCGAGCTCATCCTGGACATCTTCGCGCACCGGGCCACCACCCGACAGGCGCAGCTGCAGGTGGAGATCGCCCAGCTGCAGTACACGGCACCCCGGCTGCGGGCGATGTGGGCCCACCTGGGGCAGGTCACGGGTGGCGCGCCGGTGGGCGTGGGCACGCGTGGTCCGGGCGAGCAGCAGCTGGAGATCGACCGTCGGCTGGTGAAGGCGCGACTGGACCGACTTCGGGGCGAACTGGACGAGATCGCCGGCCGCAAGCAGCGCGAGGTGCAGTCCCGTCGGGGCGAGCACTTCACCGTGGGGCTGGTGGGGTACACCAACGCCGGCAAGAGCAGCCTGTTCAACGCGCTGACGCGCGGCGGCGCGTTCGCCAACGACCAGCTCTTCGCCACGCTGGGCACGCGCGTGGAGCAGTGGAACCTGGGCGGCGGCAACGCGTGCATGCTCAGCGACACGGTGGGCTTCATCCGCGACCTGCCGCACCACCTGGTGGCCAGCTTCCGCAGCACGCTGGAGGACGCGGTGCACGCGCACCTGCTGCTGGTGGTGCTGGATGCCGCGGATCCGGCCGCGGAGCGTCACCTGGAGGTGGTGCAGCACACGCTCGACGCGATCGGCGCGACCGAGCCGGCCCGGCTGCTGGTGCTCAACAAGGTCGATCGCCTTCGCGAGGGGCGGGGTACCTCGAAGGTGGCGCTCTCGCTGGACGGGTGGCGGGAGCGGCATCCGGCCGCGCTGCCCGTGAGCGCCCACACGGGCGAGGGACTGGAGGCGCTGGCCACCACCGTGCTGGAGCGCATGAAGGGCGAGGTGCGTTCGCTGCGGCTCACGGTGCCGCTGCGGGACGCGCGCACGGTGGATTTCCTGGAGAAGCGGTGTCCGGTCGAGGCCCGCGACTACGGCGAGGGACACGTGACGCTCACGGTCCGCATCGGCCGGCGCCAGGTGGACCAGCTGCTGGCTCGCGGCGCGAGGATCGAGATCGAGGGCCTGCCCGCGAACGATTTCGTCCGGTCACGGTGGGATCCGCCGGCCGAGCGTGCCGACCGCGGCCGACCGCCGCACGAGCGGCTGGTGGGGGAGTGGTGAGCGCGTCGGCTTCGCGGGGGACCCGACCAGACCGGCCCGCCCGGCGTTAGCATTCATGGGTCCGGTCGCTGGATCAACACTCTTCATCGTGGGGACCTCATGAACGAGAACTGGTACGTGCTCAAGGATGGGGTGGCCGAGGGTCCGTTTGACCTGGCCGCCATGCAGGCTCGCGCGGCGGAGGGCGGTCTCCGGGCGGAGACGCAGGTGTGCCGGGTGGGCGCCCAGGGATGGAGTTGGGCGGACGCCGACGAGGCGCTGCGACCTCTGGTGGCGGCGCAGGCGGCCTTCGCCAGGCCCGTGCAATCCTGGTCCTTCGCCCGAGGCTTCGAGTTGTTGAAGGCCTGGCGGGGTCCGTGCTGGGGCACGCTGGTGCTGATCGGGCTCCTCTGGCTGGTCGCTCTCCTGCCGCACCTGGCGATGAGCGTGATGGCGGTGATCCTGAAGGAGGAGACCACGGACGAGGCGATGCTGGCGCTGCAGGCGGGGCAGGGACTGATCGCGCTGGCGTCGCGCCTGCTGGTCGATGTGCCGTTGCAGGCCTCGATCGCGGTCATTGGAGCGTCCGCCATCCGCGGCGACCTGCGGGTGGGGGACATGCTCGTGGCGTACCGGCGATACTTCGGCGTCCTGGGAGCATCGATGCTCTTCGGCGCCGTTGTCGCGCTTGGGTACGCGCTCGTCATGCTGCCCATCATCGCGGTTCCGTTGATGCTGTTCGCGGGATCCTCGTCGAGGCCCGGGTCCGGGGCGTTTCCCTCCGGCGTCGCGGTGGTGCTGCTGATCGCGGGTGGCGTGGTCCTGAGCCTGCTGCTGGCGTTCTTCGCGATCCGATGGATCATCCGCTACGCCTTCGCCATCTCGATCGTCTGCGATCCCGTGTACCGCTCGGTGAAGGTGTTCGAGGCCTTCCGGATGTCCGCCGCGGCCGTGCGGGGGTCCGAAGGATCGATCTTCCTCTTCTATCTGGTCACGGGCCTGCTGGCCTCGCTCACCTTCCTGCTGCTGGGCGTGGGATTCCTGCTGATCGGTTGGCCGCTGCTGGCCTGTGCGCACGGCGCGACGTACCACCTGCTGATCCGGGGCCAGCCGCCTCGCACGGACGGGCTCCTAGCCCGCGCGTGACCGCAGCAGCGAAGCGCGGGCCAGGGCGGCGCTGGCCGGGCTGGGCGCCGGTTCGCCGCGAAGCCAGAGTTGTCCCGCGGAGAGCCGCGGCACGGCGCGTGCCTCCTGCATCTCGACCCAGCACGCCAGCGTGAGATCACGCGCAGCGCGACCGGACCACAGTCCGGTGTCATCGCGTCCGAAGGCCTGACGCTCGCCGCGGCGGGGCAAGCGGTCCCACCGGGCCACGAAGGAGCCCAGGAGGCACTGGTCGAGCAGGTCGGCATCGGCCGCGCACGAGCCGACCACCACGATCGCGTTGGGCTGCCCGGGCATGGCCTGCTGCGCGGCGCGGTCGAGCAGCCTGTCGAGGCGCTCGAGCGCCGCGGTGCGATCCGGACGCTCCACGCGAAGTTCGAGCCGGTCGGTGGGGCGATCCAGGCGAACGCCGCCCAGTTCGCGCTCGCCCGGGCCCTTCACCACCAGCGATTCGCCGATGGCGCCCTGTCGCAGGAAGCCCGCCACCGCGCCGCCGAGGCGCTGCAGCGAACCGCGGTCCAGACGCGCGTCCCATCGCAGCACGGCCCGCACGCCCCGGGCGACGCGGAGCCGCGACCGCAGCGGGGCGGGGATGGAGGGCGGATCGAAGGGCTCCAGCTGCAGCCGCTTCACGTGCACGAAGAGTCGCTGGCCCTGACGCTCCAGGCGGAAGTCGCAGGTGCGGCCGGTGGGGGTGGGGGTCTCGGCCTCCACCGAGCAGCCCGCGCGGATGACCCGCAGCGCCACGAGCACCTCGGCCGCCACGGCCGGCAGGCGATCCGCGGTGGCCCGGTCGAGGCGATGCTCGAGCCGCTGGAGGGTGGTGCGGGTCGTCCGGTCGACGCCGCGGACGGCGGTTCGCCGCAGTTCCTGAACCAGGGCCGGCACGGCGGCCGCGTTCATGCGGTCGTCTCCGGGCCCGGCGCCTGCACAGACGGAACACGGGGTGCACGGGTGCCGGTCCGGGACTTCGGCCGCGGCCGTGATGGGCCGATGAGGGACCCGGAGGAGGACGCATGAAGCATTCGCGAGCGATCGGAAGGCGGGAGGCGTGGCAGTTCGGCGTGGTGCCCCTGCGGCGTCACGGGCGCGAACTGGAGGTGCTGAGCACCGCCGCGCACGCGGGCCGGGCCATGCGCTTCATCGAGCGGGTGCTGGGGCTTGAGCCACGCGTGCGACTGGTGAGCGAACGCGCGCTGGAGGAGGCTCTCCGCGAGCGATTTCCCTTCGAGGGTGGTGGGCACGAGGGCATCCGGCCGGGCCGCGCCGACGCCGGGCATTTCCACCCGGGTGACAATGGCGACTGAGCGAGTCCGGCGGCGGGCGCCGGCGGGAATGGCAACTCCCGGACTTGAACCGGGGACACCCGCATTTTCAATGCGGTGCTCTACCAACTGAGCTAAGTTGCCGTCGCGGCCGATGCCGCGGAATCGACAAGGCTATGCGGGGCCTGCAGGCTGTCAAGCCGCTCGCGGTGCGAACTCTCGATGCGGGCCTCGATGCCGCCGAAGAGGCGGTCAGCAAGCCAGTGCCGCAGCGGACGCAGTCCGGCGTACCACTGCAGGCGGGGATAGGGCCAGCCGTCGTCGCGGACACGGTCATCCGGGGCGCCGAGCGTGCCGAGCCGGACCTCGTTCCAGAATCGACGGGCCGCGAGTCCGCCCTCGGGGCCATGACGGTCCATGGCGGCCCGGTCGAGGCACCAGCCATGACGGTTCACCAGTTCCGCCCAGGCGCGTGCATCGCCGCGGATGCACGCGACCACATGCACCACGCCGTCCAGGTTCTGCAGCGCGCGCTCGGGGCGGTTGGCCACCGACAGCCCGGCCGCCGTGAGGTGCGCGATCACCTCGTCCGGTTGCACGCGGAAGTCCAGCAGGCTCGCGGCCGCGGTGGTGAAGCAGGCGCGGCGCAGCACGGCCTCGACATCCGGTTCCAGTGGAACGGAGCCTCGGGCCACCACGTCTCCAGGCTTGATCAGCGAGTGCATCACGAGCGTCCGATGGCGGCCAGTCTAAACCCGCGGCGCGGCCGGTCAACGATTTCCGGCCGAATCCCCGGAAGAGACGGCGGAAACCTGCCCCAATCGCGTTCGCCGCAGATCCCGCAGGGCCGGGAACCTCGCCCGCCATGCCCGGACCCGGTCCGGGTCGACCTCCGCCGAGAGCACTTCCCGGACGGGCCCGGCCTCCGCAAGCACCTCGCCGTCCGGGGCCACGATCAGGCTCCCGCCGGCGTAGCGGGCGTTGGGTTCCTCGCCCACCCGGTTGCATGCGAGGACGAAGGCCTGGTTCTCGATGGCACGCGCGATCGCCAGCGCGCGCCAGTGCGCCTGCCGGACCGAGGGCCAGCAGGCGGAGAGGGTGAGCAGTTCCGCGCCCTCGAGGGCGGCGAGTCGCCAGAGTTCGGGGAAGCGGAGGTCGTAGCAGATGAACGTGGACAGGCGAAGTCCACCCACCGAGGCGAGCGAGATCGAGTCGCCTGCCGCATAGGCCCGGGGTTCGCCGGCCGGCGAGAACAGGTGGTTCTTCGCGTAGCGGAGCCGCTCCTGGCCCGAGGGATCGAAGAGCGCGACCACGTTCCGGAAGCCTCCCTCGTGGCGGTCCACGAAACCGTGCAGCAGGAAGCAGCCGCGAGCGGCGGCCTGAGCCCCGGCGAAGTCGGCGCTCCGGCCATCGCACGCATGTTCGGGATGCATGCTGAAGCCACTCTCGGCCATCTCGGGGGTGACGACGAGGGCGCCTCGAAGATCGCCGGCCTCGTCCAGCTGCGTGGCAAGCGCCGCCCGGCTTGCAGGCAGGTCCTGCCAGCGGGGCTCGCATTGCAGAAGCACGCAGCGCATCTTGAAGGGCGACCGACGGGGCTCGAACCCGCGACACCCGGGACCACAACCCGGTGCTCTACCAACTGAGCTA
>RFOC01000139.1 GCA_009926815.1 Planctomycetota bacterium | reverse complement strand
CCCCATCCTCGAACGCCCCCAGCAACGGCCGAAGCGGCCCCCGCCGCATCTGCGTCGCCTATTCCGGCGGCCTGGACACCAGCTGCGTGATCCCGTGGCTTCGCGACCACTACAAGGGCTGCGAGGTGGTGGCCTTCGTGGCCAACGTGGGTCAGGAGCAGGATGAGCTGGTCGGCATCGAGCGCAAGGCGAAGGACTCCGGCGCCGTCGACTGCGTCGTCGCCGACCTGCGGCAGGGCTTCCTGACCGACTTCGTGTGGCCCATGGTGATGGCCGGCTGCATGTACGAGGGCCGCTACCTGCTGGGCACCAGCATCGCTCGGCCGTGCATCGCCGAGGCGCACGTGCAGGCCGCCCTGGACAGCGGCTGCGATGCCGTGGCGCATGGCTGCACCGGCAAGGGCAACGACCAGGTCCGGTTCGAGAGCACGTTCGCGGCCCTGGCGCCGCAGCTTCGGGTCATCGCCCCGTGGCGGGAGACGGCGTGGACGCTCCGCAGCCGCGAGGCCATGCTGGCCTATCTGGCCGAGCGGAACATCCCCTGCGCCGCAAGCGCCACCAAGATCTACTCGCGCGACGCCAACCTCTGGCACATCTCGCACGAGGGCGGCGCCCTGGAGGATCCATGGAACGCCCCGCCCGAGGACGTGTGGACCCGGACCAGCAACCCGCTCACGGCCCCGGACACCCCCGAGGAGGTCGTGGTGGGCTTCGAGTCCGGCGTGCCCGTCAGCGTCAACGGCAAGCGCATGAACGCCGTGGCCCTGCTGGAGGCGCTCAACACCATCGCTGCCCGCCATGGCGTGGGCCGGGTGGACATCGTCGAGAACCGCCTGGTCGGCATGAAGAGCCGCGGCGTGTACGAGACGCCCGGCGGCACCGTGCTCATGGAGGCCCTGCGCGGCATCGAGCAGCTGGTGCTGGATCGGGACAGCATGCGCTACCTGGCCGTGGAGTTCGCCCGCGTGGTGTACGACGGCCGGTGGTTCTGCCCGCTGCGGGAGAGCCTGCAGGCCGCCATCACCTCGCTGGCCCGACCGCTCACCGGCGAGACGGCCGTGCGTCTCTTCAAGGGCACGGCCACCGCGAACCGTCGACGCAGCCCCAACTCGCTCTACAGCCACGCCTTCGCCACCTTCGGCGAGGACGAGGTCTATGACCAGCGGCACGCCGAGGGCTTCATCCGGCTGTTCTCGCTGCCCAGTCGCATCCGCGCCATGCTGGGCCTGGGCCCCAAGGTGAAGGGCGGGGCCGCGCGGTGACGGCGATCTGGCAGGGACGCGTGCAGGGCGGACAGGACGCCCTCTTCAGGACCTTCAACGACAGCCTGCCCTTCGACCGGCGGCTGGTGCAGGAGGATGTCGAGGGCTCGGTGGCGTGGGCCGCCGCCCTCTGCCGCGCCGGCGTGCTCACCGATGGCGAGCGGGCGCGGCTGGAGAAGTCGCTGCGCGAGATCGCGGCGCTGGCCGCCAGCGACCCCATGCTGCTCGTGCACGCGGCCGACGAGGACGTGCACAGCTGGGTCGAGCGCGAGCTGGTGGCCCGGGTGGGCGACCTGGGCAAGAAGCTGCACACCGGTCGCAGCCGCAATGACCAGGTCAGCACCGACCTTCGGCTCTGGTGCATGAAGCAGATCCGGCTGCGACTGACCGAGATCGACGCCGCCAACGAGAGCCTGCTGGAACTGGCCGAGCGCGAGAGGGAGACGGTCTTCCCCGGCTTCACCCACCTGCAGCGGGCGCAGCCGATCCTCTTCGCCCACTGGTGCCTGGCGTACGTGGAGATGCTGCGACGGGACGCCGACCGCTTCAGCGACGCCATGGACCGCGTGGCCCGGTGCCCGCTGGGCTCGGGCGCGCTGGCCGGCACCGCGTACCCCATCGACCGCCAGCGACTGGCGAAGGATCTCGGCTTCGACGGCCCCACCGCCAACAGCCTCGACGCCGTCAGCGACCGCGACTTCGTGGCCGAACTGCTGGCGGCCGCCAGCATCACCATGCTGCACCTGAGCCGCATGAGCGAGGATCTCATCTTCTACGCCACCGGCGAGGCCGCGTACGTGGAATTGAGCGACGAGGTGAGCACGGGCAGCAGCCTGATGCCGCAGAAGAAGAACCCGGACGCCTGCGAGCTGATCCGCGGCAAGACCGGGCGGGTGATCGGATCGTTGACCGGCGCGCTGGCCACCTTCAAGAGCCTGCCCATGGCCTACAACAAGGATCTGCAGGAGGACAAGGAGCCGCTGTTCGACGCCATGGACACGCTGAGCCTCTGCCTTCGCATGACGCCGCGCGTGCTGCGCGGCCTGAAGGTGGATCGCGAGCGGGCACGCAAGGCGGCCATCGCGGGCTACGCCAACGCCACCGAACTGGCCGACTACCTGGTGGGCAAGGGCGTGCCCTTCCGCGAGGCGCACGGACAGGTCGGCCTGCTGGTGCGCGAGGCGATCCGGCAGGGCAAGCCGCTCGAGGGCATGAGCGTGGAGGACATGGCCAAGCTGGCGCCGAAGGTCGAGAAGGATGTGTACGTCTCGCTCACCGTGGATGCGGCCATTGGCCGCCGCAGCGTGCCGGGCGGCACATCCCCGGACCAGGTGCTGGCCCGCGTGCGCGAGGCGCGACGCAGCCTTCGCACCGCCCGACGGCCTCGCCGGAAGTCGGCCGGCGGTGCCAGCGGCATCCGTGACGCGGTGGTCGAGGACCTCGAGGCCATCTGCCGCCTCGTCGACCTGTGGAGCCGCAAGGGCGAGAACCTGCCCCGCTCGCGCGACGAGATCCTGGAGAAGATCACCGACTTCGGCGTGGCCACCGTGGATGGCGCGGTGCGTGGCTGCGCCAGCCTGTGGGTCTACGAGGCGGACCTGGCCGAGATCCGCTCGCTGGGCGTGGACGAGGGTTTCCACGGCCGCGGCCTGGGTCGCCAGCTGGTGCAGTTCTTCATCGAGCGGGCGAAGGGCCTGGGCATCAAGCGGCTCTTCGTGCTCACGCGCATGCCGGCCTTCTTCGAGAAGTGCGGCTTCCGAACGGTGAGCATCAACAGCCTGCCGCAGAAGGTGACCAAGGACTGCTCGAGCTGCCCGAAGAAGGAGATGTGCGACGAGATCGCCATGGTGCTCGACCTGAGCGCGGAGAACGGGTCATGAGCGCGGCACCGCTCACCCAGGCCGCCACGCAGGCGCCCCCCTTCCCCCGCGGCTTCACCTCGGCCAGCGTCTCGGCAGGCATCAAGGCCCATGGCGGCCCCGACCTTGCCCTGCTTCGGTGCGACGGTGGCGCCGTGGCGGCGGCCATGTTCACCACGAACGCCTTCGCGGCGGCACCGATCCTGGCGAGCCGCCGGAACCTGCGGGACTCGCATGGCCACTGCAGCGCGCTGGTGGTGAACTCGGGCTGCGCCAACGCGGCCACGGGCCCCGAGGGTGCCGCCGACGCCGAGGCCATGATCGACGCGGTGGCCGCGGCCTGCGACTGCACGCCCGCGGCCGTGCTCGTGAACTCGACCGGCGTCATCGGTCGTCGGCTGCCCATCGACCGCATGGTGGCGGCCATTCCGGCGCTGGCGAAGGCCTGCGTGGCCGGCAGCTGCGAGCCCTTCGAGCGCGGCATCATGACCACCGACACGCGGCCCAAGATGAGCACGCGCACCCTGGCGGCGCAGGATGGCGGCACGATCCGGGTGACCGGCGTGGCCAAGGGCGCCGGCATGATCCACCCGAACATGGCCACCACCATCATCGTGGTGACCACCGACGCGGCGGTGGAGCCGCCGGCCCTCGATGCCATGCTGCGCACGGCCGTGGAGGGCAGCTTCCACCGCATCTCGATCGACGGCGACACCAGCACCAACGATTCCATCTTCTGCCTGGCCAGCGGCGCCGCGGGGCCCGCCAGCGATGCGGCCGAGCTGCAGCATGCCCTCTCGGAGGTGGCCGGTGACCTGGCCCGCATGGTGGTGCAGGACGGGTGCGGGTTCGCGGCGCCGCCTCCCATGCGGACGCGCTGTGCATCGCCCGCACGGTGGCCACCAGCACGCTGGTGCGGTGCGCCATCACGGGCGGCGATCCGAACTGGGGACGCATCGTGGCGGCCGCGGGTCGCAGCGGCGCGCGGATCGATCCGGGTCGCCTGAGCGTGCGCACGGGCGGCCTGACCCTGTTCGCCGATGGAAGCCCGAAGGTCGTCGAGAAGAAGGCCGTCGAGGCCGCGTTCGCCGCGGACAATGTGGTGGTCGAACTGGATGTGGGCCTTGGCCGAGGCGAGGACTTCTTCCTCTCCAGCGGACTCACCGAGGCGTATGTCCGCCTGAACGCGGACTACACGACCTGAGAGGGCGTCCCTCTCAACCCCCCAGGATTGAATCTCGCAGGTCTGCCGCCTGCTGCGCCAGCGGATCCGCCTCACCCAGCGCCACCGCCAGATCCGACGCCAGCCGGGTGGCGGCCGACCTCGCCTCGCCCGCTCTTCCAAGGCCGGCCAGGCAGTCGGCGCGATCCATGGCCGCAAGCGCCAGCAACTGAAGCCGCCAGGGTTCCCGCTGCCTCATGCGGAGCCAGGCCGGGGCGTCGATGCCGGCCAACGCCCGTGAGCCACTTTCCACGGCGGCAACGCAGTCACCTCTGGCCTTCTGCAGCGCCCCGAGCGTGCCCCAGGCGAGGTCCGGCGCCTCGCCGCCAAGCAGGCCCCTGGCCTCGATGCTGGCCTTCAGGCCCGTCTCGAGCTTGAGCATGTTCGATTCCCCTGCCGCCATGCGCACCCGCGCATGCTGCTCGAGCACGAGCGGCTCCAGCGGCTGGGCCGCGGATGGGCGCTCGAGCGCCACGACCATGCGACGGCTCAGGACCATCGCCTCATCGATGCGGCCCAGCGCAAACATGGCCTCGCAACGGAGCCACGCGTGACGCATGTCCCGCTCCGAGGCCGACAGGTCCCGACCGGGATCCGCCAGCACGTCACTGGCCTGCACCGCCGCCAACGGCCCCTGCTCGCACCATGCCAGTTCCACCGCATCTCGAGGCGGCTCGGGCAGCGGCGGCGCCACGGCCTCGGGCAGCGACGGCATCTCCACCCGCTCCGGAATGGCCGGAAGCGGCGCCCGCTCGGCCTGGATCACCGAGGTGCGGACCCACCATCCGGCGAGCGCCATCAGCGACAGGGCGACCGCCACCGACGCCACCACGGCACGCACCGTCGCGGCACCGCGTCGTGCCCCTCGCATCAGAATTGCCGCAGGAACCGCGCGTCGTTGTCGAACAGCCAGCGAATGTCGCCGATGCCATGCCGGCGCATGGTGATCCGCTCCACGCCGAGCCCGAAGGCGAAGCCGGTGAAGACCTCGGGATCGATGCCGACCGCGGACAGCACGGCCGGATCGACCATGCCGCAGCCACCGAGCTCGACCCACTTCCACTGGCCCTTGATGCGCATCTTCATGTCCACCTCGGCACTGGGCTCGGTGAACGGGAAGAAACTGGGCCGCATGCGCACCTCGGCCTCGGGGCCGAAGCAGGCGCGGGCGAAGTGCCAGAGCGTGGTCTTCAGGTCGACCATGGTCACGCCACGGTCCACGCAAAGCCCCTCGATCTGATGGAACATGCTGTAGTGCGTGGCATCG
>RFOC01000138.1 GCA_009926815.1 Planctomycetota bacterium | reverse complement strand
ATCGCCCGGTCGGTGCTGGAGGAGATCGTGGAGCACAACCAGACGGCACGGAACTCCAAGGCCGTGGAGAACCGGACCTTCGTCCAGAAGCAGCTGCAGGACGCGGAAAGGGCCCTGGCTCAGGCCTCCGACGCGATGGCGGCATTCATGGCGCGCAATCGCAAGATCGCCACGCCGGAGGTGCAGGCCGAACGGGACCGTCTGGAACGCCAGCGCCGGATGCAGGAGGAGGTCTTCATCACGCTGACCAAGCAGCTGGAACTGGCCCGCATCGAGGAGCAGGAGAACCGCGTCTCGATCGAGGTGCTCCAACCTCCGGAGGCTCCGCTGAACCGCTCCAGTCCCCGCCGGACGCAAACCGTCCTGATCGCGGGTGTCGTGGGGCTGCTCATGGGCTGCGGCGCTGCCATGGCCAGGGACCGCCTTCGCCGCGTGGATCGTGACGACCCCGAGACCCGGGACTTCCTGGAGAACCTGCGGTCGATTCGTGGCGACCTCCGTCGCCTGATTCCCTTCGGAAACCGCTAGGGATCAGCCGATCGCCCGCGACTGGGACGGCCGTTCGCTGCCGTGCTGGATCGCCTTCCAGACCTGCTCGCGAACCGCGTGGTCATCACGCTGATCGATGCTTGCCCGCAGCTGGGCCAGACAGGTCTCCAGCTCGGACCAGGACATCCAGGGCTCCTGGGCCAGGCGGATGCCCGGGTGATCCGTGGCCTGCAGATCCTTGCCGATGAAGAGTTCCTCGAAGAGCTTCTCGCCGGGTCGGATGCCCGTGTACGCGATCTCGATGTCGCCAGCGGGGTGGACCGCATCGCGAACCGATCGACCCGCCAGCCGGATCATGTTGCGGGCGACATCGTCGATCCGCACGGGCTCGCCCATGTCCAGGACGAAGACCTCGCCTCCACGAGCCAGTCCTGCCGCCTGCAGCACCAGCTCGGCCGCCTCGGGAATGGTCATGAAGTAGCGCACCATGTCCGGGTGCGTCACGGTGACCGGACCGCCCCGCTCGATCTGCTCCCGGAAGAGCGGGATCACGGAGCCGGAGGACCCCAGCACGTTGCCGAAGCGGACCATGGAGAAGGTGGTGACGCCTCCATGCACCGCGTGCATCGACTGCAGGACCATCTCGGCCAGCCGCTTGCTGGCGCCCATGACGCTGGTGGGACGGACCGCCTTGTCGGTGCTCACCAGGATGAATGACCGAACGCCGGCATGAACCGCGGCCTGGGCGGTCAGCAGGGTTCCGATCGCGTTGGTCTCCACGCCCATGCTCTCGTGACGCTCCACGATGGGCACGTGCTTGTAGGCCGCCGCATGGAAGACCGTGTGCACGCGGTGCTGCCGCATGAGCCGCTCCATGAGCACGGGATCCAGCACGGAACCCAGGACCGGTTCGATCACCGTCTCGCGGCGCTGCGTGGCGATGAGCAGCCGAAGTTCCTTCTCGATCGAGTACAGATTGTGCTCGCCGTTCTCCAGCAGCACCAGCCGGCTGACGCCACTGGCCACCAGCCGACGGCAGAGTTCGCTGCCGATGCTGCCTCCGGCACCCGTGACCAGGATGCAGCCGCTCGAGGCCACGGCCTGCAGCAGGTCGTTTCGGGCAGGCACGGCTGGACGCCCCAGCAGATCCTCGACACGGACCTGTCGAAGTTGATCCACGCGGGCCGTGCCCTCGGCCAGTTCGGCCAGGGTGGGCACCGTGAGGACGCGGATGCTGAGCGAGGACGCGAGATCCACGATCTCGCGACGCCGCGAACGATTGGCGGAGGGCAGCGCGAGCAGGACGGAACCCACATCCAGTTCGCGAAGGGCTTCGGCCGCCGCGGACCCATCCAGGATGGGCACCCCTCGAACCGAGCGGCCGATCATGGCCGGGTTGTCATCCAGGAACGCCACCACCTGATGCGTGCGGGCATGCGAGAGCGCCGCGTACAGGCCGAGTCCGGCGGCACCGGCCCCGAAGATGGCGACCCGGGCCTCTCGCTTGTATGAACGGCTGCCCAGAATGACCCATCGGGCCAGAAGTCGGATCAGGCCGACCAGCAGCGCGGCCACGGCGAAGAGGATGACGGGGACTGTGCGGGGCATCTCCTCGGAGTGGTGGGTGAAGAACGAGGCGACCAGGATGCAGCCGACGAAGAGACCCGTGCCCTTGAGCACCCGGACAACCACGATCGGTCCGATGTATCGGGTGATCTCCCGATAGAGCCCAACCACCCAGAGCGAGGCCGGGCCGAGCACCAGGCCCAGCAGCGAAAGCCAGAGGATCTGCGACGTGAGCGAACGGCTGTCGCCGTACTTGAGGAAGAACGACAGCCAGACCGACGCCGACAGCAGGACCGCATCCGCCGCCGCGGCAACGGCCAGTTTGTGGTACCCCGGAAGTTGGACGAGCCGAGCTCGCATGATCCTCAGTCTACCGACGCCCCCACCTGAGGGGAAGCGTCACACCCCCGCGCGTGTCCGCAGGTTGTCCAGCACGTTCATGTAGTTGATGTAGGCGTCGTAGGGGCTGTCATAGGGGCTGAAGTACTTGTGCACGTCGCCATCCGCCCAGTACTTGGTGCACATGTAGTAGAAATGGTCACTGGTCGTGAGCTTTCGCCAATCTTCCAGGATCCAGGGGTCGCCCTTGGCATGCCTCTCGCGGACGGCGGGCTCCAGTCGATAGATCTCGGCGATCGCGTTGTCCTGCAGCGGGTTGCCCAGCCACGCGCTCAGGTCGCGTTCCGTGTCCGCCCAGCTGATGGGCTTGGGGACGTCGTACTCGCCCACCGGCTGGTACTTGTCCAGCACCTGGCTGGGTGTGAGGAACTCGTTCTGTCCCGGGTTCACGTCATGGATGAATGCAGGCAGGGCATCCAGGAACTGGAAGATGCCCGTCTCGGCCCACTGGTGCTCGCCGAGCGTCTCGTAGTCCATGAACAGGTTGCAGATGTGACCGTCGCCGTTGATCTGGTTCACCCAGCGAGAGAACTTCTCCGCGGTGAGAGGCCACTCCTTCCAGTTGCGGTCGCTGAACCGGAACGCGATGTCGTCGCTCAGCCGGTAGTTCTTGAGCAGCAGCGCCATGGAAGGCTTGCCCGCGGGCATGCCATGTGCCGGCACGCGGTACAGGTAGTTGGGGCTCCGGAAGCCCAGCAACCGGTCCACGCCCTCGCAGATCACGCCGCGGTGCCGGCCCATCCAGGCGATGTGGCCGCCCACCTCGTTGGAGTAGATCAGCTCGGTGTTGCGGAAGACCCGGGGCGTCTGGCCGAAGAGCCTCTGGATCATGGCCTCCTGGATCGCCACCTGCTCCTCGAACTCGCTCCGGCTGAACAGGAAGCTGAGCGAGTGATGACTCGTCTCGGCGATGAACTCGCATGCGCCGGTGTCCGCCAGCGCCTTGAAGAGGTCGATCACGTCGGGGGCCCACTGCTCGAACTGCTGCAGGGCGACGCCGCTGATCGAGTAACTCACCCGGAAGCGGCCCTGGTGCCGTCGGATGAGATCCAGGATCTTGCTCGTGGCCGGCCGATAGCACTTGTCCGCCACCTTCCGGAGGATGCCCTCGTTGGCCGTTGCGTCGAAGTAGAACGGATCGGTGTCGAACACCGAATAGCGACGCAGCCGGAAGGGCTGGTGCACCTGGAAGTAGAAGCAGACCGATGCCATGGGCCGAGCAGTCTAGATGAATGGGGACGGGACTACTTATCGGAATTCCACCCGCAATTCCGATAAGTAGGCCCGTCCCTATTCTTCCTGCGTATGGCGGCTCCGCCTCTCACCGTCATCGTCTGCACGTACAACCGCCCCCAGGCGCTGCGAGCCGTCCTGGCTGGTCTGCGGGATCAGTCGAGATCGGACTTCGAGGTGATCGTGGCCGATGACGGCAGCGGTGAAGCCACCCGGATCGTCGTGGAGAGCATGATGCCGTCCTTCCATGGGCGGCTCCGCCACGCATGGCAGGAGGACCGCGGCTTCCGGGTGGCGGCCGCCAGGAACCTGGCCGCATCGCGGGCTCACACGCCCTATCTGGCGTTCCTGGATGGCGACTGCATCCCCCGAACGAGCTTCGTGCATGCCTACATCAGGCTGATGGATCCACGTCGGTTGATTCGGGGCAGCCGTGTCCTGTGCGACGAGGCCCTGACGCGGCAGATCGAGAGTGGCGAAGTCCAGGATCCCCACCGGTGGCCGCTTGACCAACTGCGCGAACTCCGCCACGCCGGCCGAATCAATCGGATTGGCCCCCTGCGTCACGGTTTCGTGGATGGCCTCCGCACGCTGGCCAGTCGCCTGAGACCCAGGAACTGGAAGCTGCTTCGGGGTTGCAACTTCATGGTCCCCGCGGACGCCTATCGCGCCGTCGGTGGATGCGACGAGTCCTTCGAGGGCTGGGGCTTCGAGGACAGCGATCTCTGCATCCGACTGATGAACCACGGCCTTCGGATTCGCCGCGCGGCGGCCGATGCCTGCGTGCTGCATCTGTGGCATCGGGAGAACGATCGCCGCTTCGAGGGCGAGAACCTCGCCCGCCTGCAGGCGACGCTCCGCAGTGGCCAAACCCGGCCTGCGCGAGGCATGCAGGCCCAGGAAGGCAGCCCGTGATTCGGACCGCCTCGGCACGGCGGCTTTCGGTGGTGCTGGGGGCCTTGCTGGTGGCTGCGGCGGTCTGGTCCGTGGCGTCACATCGATCGATGCTGGATTCGGCATGGCAGAGCCTGCGGCATCCAACCCCGATCTGGGCTCTCGCCCTTCCAGCGGCGATCCTCGCCTCCTTCGCTTCGACCGCCTGCGGTCTGCGCTGGCTGACCCTTCGAGTGGCACCACTGGGTGGCATGGCGTGGAGCGAGATGCTCATGCTCACCGCAGCCAGCAGCCTGGGCAACCTGCTGCCCCTGCAAGCCGGCCTGGTGGGCAGGATCGGATACCTGAACCGCGTTCACCGCATCCCCGTCACCGTGGGGGTGCTGCTGACGGTGCAGAGCACCCTGCTGACGCTGGCCGCCGTCGCATGGCTGGGTCTGGCCCTTCTGCTGGTGCGTCTGGGCGGGCTCTCCTGGCTGGCCATCCCCGCATCCGTGCTGCTCCCAGCTGCGCTCACCATGGCTGGGCCGGAACGGGGCTGGGCCTTCCGCGCCGCATTCACGATGCGGCTCCTCGACACCCTGCTGTCGGCCATCCGAACGGCGGCGGCCTTCGAGCTGGTGGGTTCCACTCTCTCCCCCGTCGCAGCCCTGAGCTTCGCGCTGGCCGCCCAGTTGGCCAACACCCCAACACCATGCCCATGATCGGCAGCGGCCTGGGCGTGCGTGAATGGGCCGTTGGGCTGCTGGCTCCCGCAGTGGCGGGCGTGCCCACACCCGAGGCACTGGCCGCGGAACTGGTGCACCGAGCCGCTGAACTGATGCTGGTGGTGCCTGGTGGGCTGATGGCCTCCATTCCGCTGGCCCGTCGCCTCGGACAGGCGGCCAGGCTGCGCCCCACCGCCGTTTCCATGGTCGACGTCTGAATCAGCGCGAGGTGGGCAGCACCATCTCCGGAGCCACGGTTCCGCCAAGCACGGAAGGTGCATCGCCCAGTTGCTGCAACTCCGATGCCGAACGGGCCTTCGACTCCAGCAGGGCCCGGACCGCCTGAGCCCTGAGCGCCAG
>RFOC01000137.1 GCA_009926815.1 Planctomycetota bacterium | reverse complement strand
CCCGGCCGATCGGCCGGGCCCTTCTTGTTGCGCGGTTCAGGCGAGGGCCACGGGGGCCGCTCGCGTGATCAGGTCACTTGGCCTGCAGGAAGTCGCGACCCTGGATGCCATCCACGGTGAAGATGTGGTAGCTGGTGTTGACTTCGGTGTCGTAGTTGAAGTTGGCGCCATCCTTGCCGTCCGGTCCGGTGAAGAAGCCGCCGTAGTTGAACCACGGGCCGGGCAGCTTGTTCAGCGTGTTCTGGCAGAACAGGCCGGGCTCGGCCTTCGGCTGGCCCGAAGCCACGTTGGTGGCCGTGACCTGCGCGTTGCCGTCCATGCTGTCCGCGGCACCCGCGATGCCGATGTGGCCGTCGTAGAACAGGGTGCAGGGGGCGGAGTTGATGCACTGGTTGAAGTAGTAGGGGGTGTAGTTGCCCTCGAACTTCGGGTTGAACTCCGGGCCTTCCTTGTTCTGGAGCCACCAGATCTCGATCATGCGGGTCTTCAGCTCGGGGAACTTGGCGGCGCTGGCGGATGGGCTTCGGAACAGGCCCGGCGGCAGTCGACCACCGAAGTTCAGGCATCCGGTCTTGCTGCTGAAGATGTCCGGATTCCACATGCCCGCGGGGCTGAAGCCGTACGTGCTGGGCACCCAGCGGTCCGGAATGTTGCAGATCTGGGTGTAGTCGTCGCCACGCTCGAACGCGGGGGCCGCACGATCCAGCTGCACCTTGTCCTTGGGGGCGTAGAACGCCTTGTCGTAGAACTTGCCGCCCACGTACTGGTTGAAGTTGCGGATGTTGGGGAGCCGCCACAGACCGAAGCCATCCTGGCCCGGGTCGTTCCACGCATCCGTCATGGTGAAGGGGAACTGGTACGTCACGTTCTCCCAGCTGCCCACGCTGGCCTCGCAGGGCGTCCAGAAGGCCCAGATGCCGTAGCCGTTGCCGCAGGCCGTGGAGCTGTAGCCACCGAAGCCGATGATCAGCGAGGGTGGACAGCTGCCGGTCTTGCTGAAGTACTCCGAGCCGCAGGTGCGGTTGACGGAGGAGATGTGCTGCGAGAAGTCGTCGTACATCAGCGTGAGCTGGCGATCGCTCCAGGCCGCCGAGTAGTTGGCACAGGCGGCGCTCAGGTTGCGGAGGTTGCTCAGGCTCTGGGTCTGCAGGGCGCTGTCGCGCGCCTTGCCGATGGCGGGCACGAGCAGGGCGAGCAGCAGGCCGATGATGGAGACCACCACGAGGAGCTCGATGATGGTGAAGCCGCGTCGAAGGGTGTGCATGGTTTCGTTGTTCAGGGGGGGTGTGCGGAAGGTCATGTCACTTGGCGCCGATGGTGTCCCGGCCCAGGATGCCGTCGGCCGTGAACACGTGGAAGGCGCAGCCATTGTTGTTGTTGTAGGCACCGTTGTCGTAGGCACCGAACTGGTAGGAACTGGGCAGCGAGCCGATGGTGCCCTTCTGGAAGAAGGAGCCCTTGATGGCCATGGTGGCCGCCCGATTCTGCTGCATCAGTCGATTGTTGGTGTCGATGGATTCCTGGACGCCAAGCTGGGCAATGTGGCTGTCGAAGAACAGGCAATTGGGCGAGGACATGTAGCCCTCGTTGAAGTACCAGGGCATGCTCTTGTTGCGCTTGGCTGGACTGAAGGAGTCGGGGTTCACCTCACCCGAGCCCCACTTCGATCCATCCATGGCATCCAGGTTGGCGGGCTTGTTCTGCAGCCAGTTGTGCTCGATGACGCGGGTCTTCAGGTCGGAGAAGCGGGCCTGGCTGGCCGTCGGACTCCGGAAGGCGCCCGGGAGCGTGTTGGGGGCCTGGAAGCCCTTCTTGGTGCTCAGCACGTCCGGGGCCCACATGGCTGCGGGGCTCCAGGCGTACGAGGAGAGCACGGTCTGCTCAAGCGTGCCGTCGAATTCGGCGCCCGACTCCATGAACGATCGGGCCTGCTCCAGGATCATGCGATCCTTCGGTGCGAAGAAGAGTTCCGCGTAGAAGCGGCCGCCCGCGTACTTGTTGAAGCTCTTGGCGTTCGGCAGGCGCCACGATCCGAAATTGCCGGTGGTCTGGGAGAAATCGCAGGGCCAGTAGGCCTGCGCCACCCTGCAGTCCGCACCAGGGAAGCGGGTTCCACACCCGGCGGCCTGGGGAATGAAGAAGCCGATCGCGGTGCCCTGCGCGTTGTAACCCAGGGTGAGCTGGGCGGAGCAACGCTTGTTGGCGTACTGGGTGCAGTCGCCCCGGAAGGTGCCCAGATCGTCGGCGCAGGCCGTCCACTGACGATCCTGGAATTCCGAGCCGTAGATGGCGGCCGCCTGACCAAGGGTCCGCAGGTTGGACTGGCTCTGCGTCATCTGGGCGTTCTCGCGGGCCTTGCCGATGGCAGGCAGCAGGATGGCCACGAGCAGGCCGATGATGGCGACGACGACCAGAAGTTCGATGATGGTGAAGCCCTTCCGCATGGGCATGTGCTCCTGAGATGTCGCGTGGCGACGGGGTTCGAGACGGGACGCCGATGGACCTTGGCGTGGGGAGGGGGGAAGGAGCAGCCTCCGCCGGCGGGCTGCCTTGGTCATGAAATCTTCGTGAGGTATCCGAACGCTGTTCCGAGAAAGGTGACGAGTCGGGGAAGGGTACCGATCCGTCAAGGGGGCGGCAAAACAAGCCTTCAAGCAGTTTCGGGCCCCTCGTTGCATCTGAAGCGCCCCGGCATGCCGAAATTGGGTGGATGAAGCTCTACACCCGGTCCGGCGACGACGGCACCACCGGTCTCTTCTCCGGTGCGCGGGTGAGCAAGGATCACCCTCGGATCGAGGCGTACGGCACCGTCGATGAATTCAACGCATGCCTCGGGCTTGCCATGTCGGCTCTGGTGGTCAAAGAGCACGATTTTATGAGACGAATGCTCTCGAGCATCCAGAGCAGGCTGTTTGAGATCGGTGCAGATCTGGCCACGCCCCATGGATCGGCTCACGAATCAAAGATTGTCAGGATCAATGAAGACCAAGTGGCGCATGTTGAGGCATGGATCGACGAAATTGACGCAAAGAACGAGCCACTTCGTTGCTTCATCATGCCAGGAGGATGTGAGTTGGCCTCCAGACTTCACCTGGCCCGGACGATCTGCAGGCGAGCTGAGAGACTGATGGTGGCACTTTCGCACACCGAACCCGTTGGCGAAGCCATGATGCGTTACATGAACAGGGTGAGCGATCTGCTGTTCGCAATGGCCAGGCTCGCCAACAAAATGGCGAATGTTCCAGAAGAGCCATGGATTCCTTACGAGAAGGAATCATGATCACGACAGAATGAATCTATTTCGATGAAGTCCGAGAACCACGCTTCGCGTGGATCGGATTGGCGGTACCTAGGGCCTGACCCTTGTGCACCATGCCGATGCCCGTGATCCGCTCCCAGGCATGCTTGGCGTTGGTCTTGGACTGCTCCACGCTGATCGATCTTCGCCCATAGGCCCGTGCAACGGTTTGGGTGGTCCCGCTGCCACAGAACGGGTCCACCACCAGGCTCTCCGGGTTCGAGCAAGCCAGGACAACCCGTTCCAGATAGGCCTCGGGGAGTTGGTTGTGGTGGTGCCGACGCCGTTCGGTGTTGTTGCCCTGGACCCGACCCCAGTACGGGCCATACCACACGTCCATGGGGACCCGCATGCCTCGGTCGCGAGCCTTGGCCATGGTTCGGGCATCCCCGTAGATGGTCGCGCGGTCGGAGGGCTCCAGGATGGGATCCGGATTCCAGATCCTCTGGGCTGGGTCGCGCACGAAGTACAGCGCGTGCACCTTGCTCATGATGAAGCTGGTGCGACGGTTCTGCCCAAAGCGGAAGTGCCACACGCACCAGTTCATCATGACCAGGCCCCGTCGCTTCAGGTGCATGACGATCTCGGCGGCCGTGTCATCCGGAATGTTCACCCACAGGCTTCCGCGCGGCGAGAGCAGGCCCAGGCATCCGTCGAGCCAGTCGAACGTGAAGCGTTCGTAGGCATCGCGAGGCATGCCGTCCTTCCAACCCTCGTAGGGAACCTCCCAGTTGAAGGGAGGGTCGGCGAAGATCAGATCCGCCTGCCCCTGGTCCGGCAGTCGAGGCAGCACATCCCGGCAATCCCCCACGTACAGCCGCGTGTCGGGCGAACCGGCCTTGTGTGCCGGCGTGGGCTCGCCCGCCCTCGCCGCATGCGAGGGCACCCGATCGCCCATCAGCCGGATGTCGGCCTTCGCGACCTCGGCGGCGGCCCTGCGCTGGACGATGGTGGCGCCCGCGGGGAGCGCGTAGCCGCCTGGACGATCGAAACCGGTGGTTCGCTTGCGTTCGGCCATTCAGGCGCCCACCGTGCCGAAGATCCGATCGCCCGCATCACCCAGGCCCGGGCGGATGTAGGCCTTCTCGTCCAGCTGACGATCCAGGGCCGCGGTGAACACGGGCACCTCGGGATGACGATCCAGCAGCCGTTGCACACCCTCCGGCGCGGCGACCAGGCAGACCATCTGCAGGTCGCGGCATCCAAGTCGCTTCAGGTGATCGATGGCGTGCTCGGCACTGCCGCCCGTGGCCAGCATGGGATCGACCACCAGCACCGGTCCATCCGCGACGTCGGTGGGGAAGCGGGAGTAGTAGTTGATCGGTCGGCGGCTCGCCTCGTCGCGCTGGATGCCGATGTGGCCCACACGGGCCTCGGGAAGGACCCGCAGGATGCCATCCGTCATGCCCAGGCCTGCGCGGAGGATGGGCGCAAGCGTGACCGGTTGCGCAAGCACGCGTCCCGTGCAGGTTTCAAGAGGCGTCTGCACCGAACGCGCCTGCGTGGGGAAGTTCCGCGACACCTCGAACACCATCAGTCCGGCGATCTCGTTCAGGAGCGCACGGAAATCCTCGGGAGGCGTCGTGGCATCGCGCAGCAGGGTCAGCTTGTGATGGATCAGCGCGTGATCGAACACGCGCAGGTTGGGAAAGCGGGGATCGCTGCTGGGCACGCGCGGAGTGTACGGAGCGCCATCCGGCGGCGCCAGCGCGGCGCGATCAGGGCTTCGAGAGCTGGTCGAAGCTCTGCTGGTAGCCGCGCACCCGCTGCTTCCAGTCCTCGATCTGGCCCTGCAGCTGCTGCTTGTTGGCCACCATCTGGTTGAGCTGGTCCTGCAGGCCCTGGGCATCCAGGCCACCACCGCCCTGGGCGGGGGGCTGCATGGGCATGCCCTGCAGACCGCCCGGCGGCAGGCTGCCCTGTGCGGCGCGGGTGCCGGAGATGCGGATGGTGCCCACGGCCTGTCCACCCTCGAAGTAGCTGGTGGTCCAGGCGATCTGTCCGGACTGGCTGAGATCGACCACCGTGGCGATCTGTCGCTTCGCGCCGCTCGCGGTGGGGATGGTGCCCACCGACTGCATGGTGAACTGCCGCGTGGACGGGTCCCAGGTGCCCTGCTGCCAGATCATGGCACTGTCGCGGTCGGTCATCAGCGTGCGCTGGAAGGTGCCGGCGGCGGCGTTGAATCCGATGCAGTCGATCTCCTGCATCACGGCCGCACCGTTGCTGAGCATGGTGTCACCCATCAGGAACGCGCCGTTCATGGCCCATTGCCAGACGCACCGGCCCTGCAGCTGCATCTCGGGCTGGCCCGAGGGCGAGAAACTCTGGCCCTTCAGGTCCCACACGCCGTTCATG
>RFOC01000136.1 GCA_009926815.1 Planctomycetota bacterium | reverse complement strand
GAGGGCCTGGGCGAGATCCAGGAGTGCATCGACATCGCCGACTTCGCGGTGGGCCTGTCACGCCAGCTCTACGGACTCACCATGCACAGCGAGCGGCCCAGCCACCGCATGTACGAGCAGTGGCATCCGCTGGGCACGGTCGGCTGCATCACCGCGTTCAACTTCCCCGCCGCGGTGTGGGCGTGGAACGCCATGATCGCGGGCGTGTGCGGCAACGCCACCCTGTGGAAGCCCAGCCTGCTCACGCCGCTGGTGGCCATCGCCTGCAACAAGGTGGCCACGCGGGTCATGAAGAAGCAGGACATCTTCAAGCCCTCGACGGGTGATCCGCGGGACGTCTTCGCGCTGATCATCGGCACCGACCAGGAGGTGGGAGAGCGTCTCATCGCCGACCGCCGCCTGCCCCTCATCAGCGCCACCGGCAGCTGCCGCATGGGCCGCCACGTGGGGCAGGTGGTCGCGGGTCGCCTGGGGCGATCGCTGCTCGAGCTGGGTGGCAACAACGCCATCATGGTCATGCCGGACGCCGACATGAAGCTGGTGGAGCGAGCCGTGCTCTTCGGGGCCGTGGGCACCGCGGGCCAGCGATGCACCACCACGCGACGGCTCATCGTGCACGAGTCCGTGGTCGATCGCCTGACCGAGCGGCTTGCCAAGCTCTACGCCGGCGTGAAGATCGGCGATCCGCTCGAGGACGGCACCCTCATGGGGCCGCTCATCACGGACCGCAGCGTGCAGGACATGCGGGCCGCCATCGTGCGCGCCGAGCAGGAGGGGTGCCAGGTGCTCTGCGGCGGCCTGGCGGGCCTGGAGCGATTCCGTGGCAAGCCCGGGCGCTTCGTGGAACCCACCATCATCCGCGTGCCCGCCGGCCAGGTGCCCGGCATCTGCCGCGAGGAGACCTTCGCGCCGATCCTGTACGTGTTCTCGGTGAAGAGCCTCGACGAGGCCCTCGCCCTGCAGAACGGCGTGGATCAGGGACTCAGCAGCGCCATCTTCACCGACAGCGTGCGGAGCGCCGAGCGGTTCCTCAGCCATGCCGGCAGCGACTGCGGCATCGCCAACGTGAACCTGGGCACCAGCGGCGCCGAGATCGGCGGAGCGTTCGGCGGCGAGAAGGACACCGGCGGCGGCCGCGAGTCCGGCAGCGACAGCTGGAAGCAGTACATGCGCCGCCAGACCAGCACCATCAACTGGGGCACGGACCTGCCGCTGGCGCAGGGCATTCAGTTCGGCGGCGACTGAGCGGTTCAGTGGGTCGGAAGCCGGCGGTCGGCCGGCTCCTGGGCCAGTGGCGTGATCGCGGGTGCCGCATCGGCGGTGCTGAAGGTCAGCAGCTGCCAGGACTTCCCGCCGCCCTGCTCGGTGGCCACGGCAAGCCGAAGCCCGTTCGCGTCAGCCACGGGTCCGATCATGTCGCGCCATGGGCCGCCGTCGCTGCTGGGGTGCACCTGCCACGGTCCCTCGCCTGCGCGACTGACCAGGCACCATCGCACGCGATCCGGCTGACGGCCATTGCCGATCACCTGGGCTGCCCACTCGCGTCCGCCCCAGTCCACCGCTGGGAAGTTCACCCGGTGGCTGCCGAAGAGCGTGCCACCCACGGCCCAGGCCAGCAGGGCGGCCATGGCCACGAAGACGGCGGCCTTGATCAGCAGGTTGCGGAAGGCGAGAGCGGCCTGGCCCATGGGAACGGAGGATGCTAGCCGGACTCAGCGGGCGATCCATCCCATGGCGATCGCCCACGCGAAAGCCCCGGCGACGGCGATCCGCCACCAGCCGAACAGTTCGAGCGTGCTGCGGCCCAGGTAGTGCACCAGCCACTTCACGCTGATCGCGGCGCTCACGGTGGCCGCGGCCAGGCCCGCCAGGACCGGGCCCGTGCCACCGAGCGAGGCCACGAAGCCGTCCCAGCCGCTCGCCTGCAGCGCATCGCGCAGTTCCTTCACGCTGGCGCCGCCCAGCGTGGGCAGCCCCAGCAGGAAGGCGAACTCGGCGGCCGCCACCGGGGGCAGGCCGATGGCCATGCCCGCGATCATGGTGACCATGCTGCGGCTGGTGCCAGGCCACATCGCCAGGCACTGCGCCAACCCGATCAGCAACGCGCCGCGCCAGCTCAGGGCCAGCAGGGGATCCACGTGCGAGGGACCACCCTGGGGCAACGCGGGGCCGCGAAGCCGGCGCCGGTGCCACGGGGCCAGGAGCACCATGGCCACGCCGCCCACCAGCAGCGCCCCGACCACCGGCAGCGGCCCGAAGAGATACGCCTTGATCGTCTTGCCCGCCAGCACGCCGGTCACGGCCGCGGGCAGGAAGGCGATCACCAGCAGCACGAGCAGGTGCCGGCCACGGCGTGCCTGGTCGCCTCGAAGAGCCGGCACCACCATCCCGCCCACGCCCGCCAGCATCTGCCGCACGCGCGGCCAGTACAGCAGGGCCACGGCCAGGATGGCGCCGCCCTGGATGATGATGGTGAAGCGGTCGATCGATTCCTTCAGTTGCGCGGCCGTGGCGGCGCCGTCGGGCGAGCCAAGGCCCATGGCCGCCGCGGCCAGGATCAGGTGCCCGGTGCTGCTCACGGGCAGGTACTCGGTGATGCCCTCGACCACGCCCAGCACGATCGCCTGCCAGATGTTCAACGTGTGCCTCCCGTCTGGCCCAGCCAGGGCATCCATGCTCGCACGTGCTCGCCAGCCCGCTCCAGCGGCGTGGCTGAGGCGGCCTGTCGCCGAGCCTGCATGCCCTGGCCTCCGGTGCGGGCGTCATCCAGGAATCGCCGTGCGAAGGCGCCGTTGCGCACCTCCGTCAGCAGGCGGCTCAGGGCCTGCCGAAGGTGATCGTCCAGGAGCCGCTCCGCCGTCTCGAAGGCGCCGAACTCCGCGGTGTCGCTGATGGCCTTTCGCATGCCTGCAGGTCCTCGCTCGAAGAGCAGGTCCACGACCTGCTTGAGCTCCTGGCAGCACTCCATGTACGCCAGGTCCGCCGGATAGCCGGCCTGCACCAGGGTCTCGAATGCGCCCTGCACCAGCGCCAGCGTTCCGCCGCAGAGCACGGCCTGCTCGCCGAAGAGGTCGGTTTCCGTCTCGGCGGCGAAGGTGGTCTCCACGATGGCCGCGCGACCGCACCCGATCCCGACGGCCCAGGCCATGGCCATGGCGCGCGTGGTGGCCGCATCCGTTCCGTCCTGGTGCACCGCGAGCAGGGCGGGAATGCCCTGGCCGGCGGTGAAGCGATCGCGAAGCGTCTGGCCCGGCCCCTTGGGCGCCACCATGACCACGCCCACGCCTGCGTCCGCCTTGACCTGTCCGAAGTGCACCGAGAAGCCGTGCAGGAAACCCGCCACCTGACCTGGCCGCAGGTTCGGTGCGATCGAAGCCTTCCACACGGGGCCGTGCAACTGGTCGGGCAGGGCCAGCACCACCAGGTCGGCCTCGTGGCATGCCCGCTCGATGGGCATGTCGTCGAAGCCCAGACGGACAGCCTGCTGGCTTCCGACTCCACCCGGTCTGGTTCCAGTGATCACTGAAACGCCGCTCTCTCGAAGATTCTGCGCGTGCGCTCGACCCTGGTTGCCGAAGCCCAGGATCGCAACACGCCTTCCGGAAAGGGCTTGGATGCCACCTGCGGCAGGGCCCGCCACGATGGGCATGGCGGCGATGGTTTCGGGCTGCTCGGGCACGGAACGCGGCAGCATAACGATCCGTCAAATTCTCAGGAATTTCGGCCCCGAAATTGGGAGACGTTGCGCCAGAAGCGAGACTTCGTCCGGAGAACATGATGACCGATATGGATTTCGGTTCAAGTTTGGCGAAGTTCCTGCCCGATAACGGCCTTATGACTCGTGTCCACACGCGAGAGGAGACGCGCTTGACGACTGCGATCATGGATCGACGCAATGCCGAGCGGTTCAGGCTTGGAACCGGACTCGTGCGCGTGGTTGTCTCGGCGCACGGAGAAACCCCATCCAGCAAGGGCGTCTTCGAGGGTCACGCGTACGACGTGAGCCACAACGGCATCCGTCTCGAGCTTGACCAGGAGTTGCCGTTGGAGACGCCGGTGGAGGTGGAACTGCACATGCCGGGCAACACCGATCCGCTTCGGCTGGTCGGCGCCGTGGCCCGCGTCTTCGACGAGCTGGACGATCCGGGACCCCGTCGCATGGGAATCCAGGTGGTCAATGGGGCCACGCCCCGTGACTGGGAGCGGCTGGAGCGCCTGCTCGAGACCGCCTCGCTCGGTCGCATCGTCTAATCTCCTTCAAGTGTCCCTTGCGGAAGGGACGTCCTTCGCGCCCTCTCCAGCGCACTCACCCCGTGAGTCCCCTGGAGAGTCCGCGACACTGCCTGTCGGCCGCCGGTGTCCGCACGCCGGGCCTGAGGTTCATCCGTGGACGATGCCACGCTCTCGCGACTCGAGCAGACTCTGGGCTACGCCTTCCGGGACCGGTCGCTGCTGCGGACCGCGCTGACCCACGCCAGCATCGCGGATCGCCGCCAGCTCTCCAACGAGCGACTGGAGTTCCTCGGCGATGCCGTCCTGGGCCTCATCTCCTGCGAGCATCTCTACCGGTGGCTGCCGGAGCGGCTGGAGGGCGAGCTCACCAAGATCAAGAGCCATGTGGTGAGCCGGCAGACCTGCGCGGAGATCGCCCGCGAACTGCAGCTGGACGTGTGCATCGCGCTGGGCAAGGGCATGGGGCCGCGCGAGAGCCTGCCCCAGTCCGTCACGGCGGCCGTGCTGGAGGCCGTCATCGGCGCCATCTATCTCGACGGGGGTCTGGAGCCGGCCCGGGCCCTGATCCTCTCGCGGATCGAGCATCGCGTGGACATGGCCAGCCGCACGGGCCATCAGTACAACTACAAGAGCGTGGTGCAGCAGAGCCTGCTGAACCTGGACATGGCACCGCCCAACTACGTGGTGATGGACGAGAAGGGCCCGGATCACGCCAAGTGCTTCGAGGTGGCCGTGGTGAGCGGTGAGCGGCGGTTTGCCGCCTGCTGGGGCTCCAGCAAGAAGGCGGCCGAGCAGCTGGCCGCGCTGGCGGCGCTTCGGGAACTCGGCGTGCTGGGACCGGACGAGAGTGGTCTGGAGGTCATTCGCTGGCCGGCCGGGAAGGCCAGGCCCAGTGACCGCGGCGAGTGAACCCGGCCAGCCGCTGCACGCAGGCGGCCTTGGGCAGCCGGGTGTCGATGCAGACTTCGGCCATGCTCCGGTACAGCGGCAGCCGCGTCGCGGACAGCGCCTGCACCTCGGCGGCATCGTCGTGGGCCAGACGAGGGCGATCGCCCCGCATTCCCGACAGCCGGTGGACGAGTTCGTCCTGGCCCGGGTGCAGGAGCGCCACCACGGCGTGCCCCCGCGCCTGAGCGGATCGGATGGCGGCCGCAGCCTGCGGGGAGGTGGCGGCACCTCCGCCAAGACTCAGCACGCCCACTCGGCGCTCATCCAGCGCTCGCAGCAGGCATCGCGTCTCGGCGGCTCTCCAGCCGGCCTCGCCGTGGGCCTCGAAGGCCTCCGTCACGCTCCGGCAGCCCAGATCCGCCAGCACGCCTGGATCCAGGTCGGCCCACGTGACGCCCAGCGTGGATGCGACAGCCTGACCGAGGGTGGTCTTCCCGGAACAGCGGAGTCCGATCAGCAGGAGCAGGGGGTTCCGCTCCACGCGCGTCTCAGCGGGTGCGGACGGCGCGGCCCAGACGGCGC
>RFOC01000135.1 GCA_009926815.1 Planctomycetota bacterium | reverse complement strand
CCCGGTGCCTTGGCGCCACCTGCGGCATCCTCGCGGATGCGACAGACCAGTCGACGAGCGGGCAGCAGGGCGGGCCGACCGGACAGGGTGTCCGGCTGCGAGCCGTCCTGTGAACGGCATGCGGCGAGCGAGGACGCGAGCAGGGCGGCGAGAAGGGTGGCTCGGTTCATGCGGGCAGGCTAACCAGTGGCGGCACGCTGCAAAACGAAAGGACCCCGCCCATGGGGCGGGGTCCTGTGGGGGTTCGCGTTGGGATCAGGGGCAGGAGCCGAAGCCCAGCAGCAGCGTGCCGATGTCGCCCGCATCGACGATGCCATTGCCATCGAGGTCCGCGGGGCACTCCGCGCCGCAGTCGCCGAAGCCCAGCAGCATGACACCGATGTCGCCGGCATCGACCAGGCCGTTCTGGTCCAGATCGCCGGGGCAGGCCGGAGCCGAGACGAAGCCCGAGATCGACAGGTCATCGATGTTCCAGCCGCAGTACACCACGGAGGTGTCGGTGGGACCGATGATCCAGCGGAAGTACACCGTGGGCTGGTTGTCGGCCACCGCCGAGATGTCGTAGGTCACCTGCGCCCACGAGGTGTCCCGCAGGGTGGCCGAGTTCTGCCACACCGTGGTCCAGGTGGTCCCGTCGTTGCTCACGGCGAACGAGGCCTTGTCGTAGGTGCTGCTCTCCACGCCCAGCCAGCGCCAGAAGGACACCCTGGCTCCGGTCACGCCAGTGCAGTCGAAGGCCGTGCTGGTCAGGCTGTACGCCGGCATGCTGTTCGTGTAGTCGCCAGCCAGGTTGTAACCGTACACGTTGGTGCCGGTCTTGCCGGAGGTGGGGTCCTTGTAGCCCGTCGAGGCGCCGCCACCGGTCGGCGTGCCGAAGGCCCACTGACCCTGCGTGGTCCAGCCGGGGTTGGCATTGAAGTTCTCCTCGATCACCACCTCGCGCTGCGGGCAGGTGCCGTTGTTGGCCGCCATCCGCAGCGAGAGGGCCCGAAGCGAACCGGTGTCCGTGGACACCGTGTCCGCCACGCGGAGCGTCCACGTGCCCACCGACCGCTCGCCATCGAAGTCCGAGAGAGCGCCGGGGCCGTCGACGGCCCGGCCACCCTCCTGGTCGTAGGTGGCGATGATGTCATCGGTTCCGCTGCCGGTGTTGTTGTGCAGGCGCACCACGGTGCCGGCCGGCGAAGTCAGGTCCAGCTGCAGGTCACCGATGAACGTGTGCTGGATGTCCACAACCACGTCGAGGTCGGCGATGCAGAAGTCATCCGAGACCACGATGGTCTGGTTGAACGAGCTGTTGTCGTTGATGGCGCGGGGCAGGCCGGTGGCCGCGTAGCTGTAGCGACCCACGTCCAGCTGCACCGCTCGGGTCGACGATCCGCTGCCGCCGCTGGCGTTGCTGATGGTGACCGTGCCGGTGTAGAGCCCCGCGGGCAGGCTGGAGGCGGCGGTGGCGTCCACGCCCACCACCACGCTGCGCGACGCTCCTGTCCCGGTCAGCGTGAAGTTGGCCGAAGCGCCGCCGTCGATCGTGATCCACGATGCGTTCGAGGTCACGGACACGTTCACCGGAGAGGGCTGCGTGCTGGAGATGGCGTAGCTGGCGGTGGCCGAGAAGGGGCCGCCCACCGGGCCGCTGGCGTTCAGGCCCGTGGCGGGCGTGATCGAGATGCCCGTCTGGCCGATCTCCACCGTGTGGCGGATCGTTCGCGAGACACCGTTGCCAAGATCCGTGAAGACGATGTCCTCGGTGTAGGTGCCGGCCGGCTTCGAGGTCAGGGCGCCGCCCGCGGTCACGGTCACGGTCGCCGAGCCGCTGGCGGGCACGGTGCCGCTGACGGTGCTGGTGCCGCCGTTGATCAGCAGGCCGATGTTGTTGGTGAGGGCCACGGTGTAGCCGATGCCGTTGGCCGTGCTGTTGGTGATGGTGTAGGTGTAGGGCAGCTGCGAGAAGGGTCCGCCCACGAGGCCGGTGTGCGATGCGGCGGCACTGGGCGACACCGTGATGCCGCGGGTGGAGATGGTGTCCACGAACAGCGTGCCCGAGTTGTCGGGGTCAAGCCAGGTCTTCAGCTGGGTGGTGGAGGTTCCGCCGCCAAGCCAGGACACCGCGAGCTTGCCGTAGAAGTCGTTGGTGATGCTGGTGCACGAGGCGCTGCCGCCGTGCAGCTGGCCGATCACGCGGTGATTCTGGTCGAACAGGGGCGAGCCCGAGGAGCCGCCCTCGGTGGTGCCCACTTCCCAGTTGCCGATGCGCCAGTGACTTCCATCGCCAGGCGAGGTGCTGCTGTTGTAGCTGGTGGTGGTGGCCGCGTTGTAGTCGAAGCTGATCCGCTTCTCCTCGACGTTGGGGTGATGGATCGCCGTCGATGCGGTGGGGGCGTTGTTCCGTGCGTCCCAGCCAGCGAACGAGACGTACCACGTGGGGTTTGGGCTGGCGCTCAGGCGGGTCAGCGTGAAGTCGGAAGCCGACGACGTGGCCAGCCACGTGGCGCCGGTGTTGAACTGCGTCAGCTGGCCGTTGCCCGTGGTTCCGCTGGTGCTGGTGGGCCGGCAGGTGCTGTTCTCGTAGTTCCAGTAGCAGACCAGCGAGGGGGCGTTGCTCGCCGTCACGCTGCAGTGTGCCGCGGTCATGAAGTAGGGGGTGAGATCCTGGCGGACATTGTTCACCATGAAGCCGGTGCAGAACCGCGAGCCACCGGTGCTGATCACGGCCACGCTGCTGATCTCGCTTCGCCAGGCATCGCCCTGCGAGCAGATCACGTCGATATTGCACGAACCCGACTTGGCCACGGTGTCGGCCTTGTCCACCATGAAGCCGCGGTACCCCGAATTGATGGAGCCCAGGGTCAGCTGGACCGCGTGCTGCTCGCGGGGATCCACGCTGAGCTCGATCACCGCCTCGTTGCCGGGGACCGGCGGGGTCCACAGCTGGCCGTGATCGGCGTTGTCAGCGGCGGTGAACGGCCGGATCACGAATGAATGATCCGGGGCGTGCACGAACAGCGAGGCCGACGGCGGCAGGTGATACTGGGTGAATCCCAGGTTCATGGACACCGCGTTGAAGCAGCGAGCGCGGAGGCGCCACACCAGCCGCTCGCCGGCGCCCGGCAGCGTGACGCGCTCCCACAGGCCGGAGGCCGTGGGCGTGATCTGCACCGGCGTGGGGATGGCGTAGCGAGGGGCCTCGCCGTCGATCTCGGCCAGGGCGTCCTCCTCCTCGATCGTCTTCATGTCCAGCGGAGGCATCTCCGCCATCGGCACCACGTCCATGGCCTGCATCTGGTCCGCAGCCATGGCCGAGGCCGGCTTGATCAGCGGCTCGCCCTGCATCACCTGGGCGGCGGCCCGGCCTGCAAGCGTGCAGGCGACGAACAGGGCGGCAACGCGAACGAGACGGTGAAGCCGGATCATCTGCATGGGTCTGGATCTCTTCGGTTCGAGCGAGGGAGCAATAAAGGACAAGTGGCTCCGCAAATGCGGATTGTCCTCTGAACATAACCCCAACGGGACGGTGTGCCGAAATCAGAAGGACCGGAATTGCCCAGATTCCCGGGTTCGCGGGGGGGCACTCGCGTGGTGAGGTCCCAAAAGAAGAAGCCACGAAGGCACCGTTCCGGGAGCCTTCGTGGCAGGAGTTCTCTCGTTCTCCCGATCGGGAGGAAGCTTCAGCGGCGGCGTCGGCTCACGAGGCCGGCCAGCCCAAGCAGAGCCGCAGCTCCGGGGGATGGCACGGCGAAGTAGAGGTTGTCGACCGTGGGGTAGACCTGCGCAGATCCGACGATGTTGGCCACGGAGACGTCGATCGTGGAAATGGTGGCCGCCGTGGTGGACCAGAAGCCGGTGAAGTCGGCTGGACCGCTGGCGATGCCCGTGTAACCGGAGCCATCGCTCAGGGTGACGGCGTACAGCACTGCCACGTTGTTGAAGTCCATGTCCGTGCCGAAGAAGTTGCCGGCCACGCCTCGGACGCCCGGACTGAAGTTGAACCTCAGGCTCTCGGGCTGGTTGGTGGAGAACAGGCCGCTCTGCACGTAAATGCCACCACTGGCCAGCGCCGTCCAGGCAATGCTCGGGGTCGAGCCGCTGAAGGGGCTGGTGTAGAAGCCATCGGCAATGCTGTTGAACGACTCGGTCTCGGTGGTGAGACCGGCATTGCCCACCAAGAAATTCCACGTCGCCTGATTGGACGTGGTCAGGATGCCCGCTGAGGCCGTGGAGGCGCAAAGCGCCACCGCCGCACTCAACGGCGCAAGGAACCGGATTGTCATGACAGGGAACTCCGAAAAAGGGAACGATGGGAACAGGAACGCCGACAAACAGGCTTCGCCTGAACACTCGCTTGGGCTTCACAACGCGGGGAACTTCAGCCTGACAGCGAGGGGGAACGTCAGACGAACACGGGCAATATGCCACCGATTTTTCCACGGGCAAGCAAGGCTCGTGAAAAAAGAGTTTCCTCACAGGTCGCCTAGGTGCGAATGCATGCGTCCGGGGCTTCCTCGGCCCATAAAATCGCCATAACGAACTTCCAGGAAATGATTTACGAGAAGGCCGTGAGAGCCGGCACTTTCCGACCAATGCAGGATCAGGCCCCCAGGACAAGCCGCTCATGACCCGGTCGGGTCTCCTCAAAGCGTGAGCAGTGGTCAAGCACCGCCTCGGCGATGTCATGCAAGGCCTCGGTCGTGAGCCAGGCCTGATGGGGGGTGATGATGACGTTGGGCATGCCGATCAATCGCGAGGCCAGCTCGTTCGGCAGGGGAGCCCAAGTCAGATCATGGCCAAAGAGCGCGGACTCGTCCTCCAGCACATCGGCGGCGAAGCCGCCCAGACGCCCCGAAAGCAGCGCATCGATCACGGCCCGGGTGTCCACCACGCCGCCCCGGCTGGTGTTCACCAGCAGAGATCCGTCCCGCATCGATGCGATCGCGTCCGTGTCGATCAGGTGTCGGGTGGCCGGGGTCAACGGGCAATGAAGCGTGATGGCGTGGCAGGTTCGGAGCAGTTCGCGCAGCGGGACCATGGCCAGGCCCCTGGGCAAGCGCGAGGGATCCGCGTCGGGATCGCATCCGGCCACGTGGCAGCCGAAGCCGAGCAGGATGCTGGCCACGACCCGGCCGATCCGACCCACGCCGACCACGCCCACGCGTCGGCCATGCAGTTCACTGCCCAGAAGCCCGTGAAGCCTGAAATCCTGGGCGCGAACGCGCCGATCGGTCAGCGTCAGATGCCGCGTCAGCCCCAGCAGAAGCCCCACGGCATGCTCGGCCACGGCATGAGGCGAATACTCGCTGGCAGCCACCACCGCGAGCCCCAGCTTCAAGGCTGCACCCGCGTCGACATGGTCGGTGCCCTTCGATCGAAGGGCGAGCAGGCGGATGCCCCGGTCGTGATGGACCAGGGGTCTCCTGCGGTCATGACCATGGTAGGGCGGTTCATCATCGCCTCAAACCTGCACCGGGAGGCGGCCGGGATCAACAGCAAAGCGCCTCACAGATTGAGTTGACAGATTGAGGGGTGTCTCATACACACCACAGTGGACTCATATTTGAGGGGTATGTAATGGCTCGCGTTTCCATCGAAGACTGCCTTGAGAAAGTCGACAACCGCTTCGCGCTCGTGATCATCGCTTCCGACCGCACCCGTCAGCTGATGGAAGGGGCAGAACCTCTCGTGAAGGCAAAAAACAAGGAAAGCGTGCTCGCGCTCCGCGAAATCGCTGAAGG
>RFOC01000134.1 GCA_009926815.1 Planctomycetota bacterium | reverse complement strand
CGCGCCTGATCCGACATCCCGACCCCGCACGAGGCTCGTGTCCGAATCAATGCTCCGCCATGCCGACCGTCAGGTGGTCGCCTGGGTCCGTGACGCCGCGGCGGCCGAGGCAGCTGCCGCCACGGAGCTGCCAGCCACCCCACGCATGGTGGCCAGCGAGGGAATGCCCATGCCCTCCCCCTTGAAGGGCTGGTGCCACAGCACGCGGCCATCCAGCGGATCAAGCGCCCAGGTGTAGCCACTGCAGCACACGAAGATTCGATCCCCATCCGGCAGCAGGATGGGCACCGCCGTGCCTGCGCCCGAGGCCTGAGCCTTCCATCGCCACACCTCGGTTCCATCCAGGCGGTCCACCGCGATCACGCGGCCATTGAAGGCGACGAAGAGAAGGTCATCGGTGGTCAGGGTGTCCCGCGGCATGCATGAAGCCTATCGCCGGCGGTGGCCGTCGTGCGTCAGCCCAGCAGGCGCATCCAGAGCGTGATCACGGCGATGGAAATCAGGTCCACCTGGAATCCCACCCGCATCATGCTGCGCATGGACACTCTTCCGGTGGCGTACACCAGCGCGTTGGGCGGCGTTCCCACCGGAAGCATGAACGCGTAACTGGCGCCGAGGGCGGTGGCCATGGCCAGGGTGCGCGCCGGCAAGCCCAGAGCGACGGCCAGCGGGCCAAGCACCGGCACGGCGGTGGCCGTGAGAGCCGTGTTGCTGGCCAGTTCGCTGGCGAAGCACAGGGTGCCCACCACCACGATCAGGGTGAGGATGGGATGCACCTGCCCCCAGTTGCCCACCGAGGCGCCGATCGCGGCCGCCAACCCGGACCGCTGCATGGCGTCGCTGAGCGCGAGGCCCCCACCGAACAGCAGGAGCACCCCCCACGGAAGCTCGCGGGTCCATCGCAGGGGCACCACGGTGCCGCCCTCGACCCCGCCCGCCGGCAGAACGAGCAGCAGCAGCGCCGCGGCCAGGGCAATCGTGGCATCCGTCAACCCGGGCACGCGCCAGCCGGCCGGCCAGAGTGGTGGCGTGGTCCACCCGAGCACGGCGAGAGCGAAGACCAGCGCCGCGATCCATGATGCCTGGGAGAACGGTCGAATCTCCCCGCGGGGCGCCGCCTCGATCCGGACGCCCGACATGGGCAGGGACCACACCATCAGCAGCAGGGCCAGCGGCGCCACGGTGATCGCGATGGGCACGCCCACACGCGCCCAGGCGGCGAAATCCAGCGGCTGGCCCTGCGCGTTCAGCCATTCCGCGGCGATCAGGTTGGGCGGACTGCCGATGAGCGTGGCCGCGCCACCGATGGTGGATCCATAGGCCACGCACATGAGCGCGGCGGCGGCGAAGTTCGACGAGGCTCGCCGGGAGCCCTCGGGCGAGATGCCTTCCTCCGCCCTGCAACGATCCGCGGCGGCAAGGGCCAGCGGCAGCATCATGACCGTGGTGGCCATGTTGCTGATGAAGCCGCTGATGCACATGGACGCCAGCAGCAACGACCCCACCACCGCCACGGGATGGCTGCCGGCCACGCCCAGAAGCACGCGCACGAATCGCTCGCTCACGCCTCGACGGTCCAGGGCCATCCCCATGACGCAACTGCCGGCGAACAGCAGGATGATGCTGTCGGCATACGGCCTCACCGCCTCCACGAGCCCGCCCACACCCAGCAGCGGCAATGCGATGGGCAGCAGCGCCGTCAGGGCCAGGCTGACCGCCTCGGTGAGCCACCAGATCGCCATCCAGCCCGCAAGCCCGAGCACCCAGGACGCCTCCGCGGAGAGCCCGCCATGGCCACCGACGCCGGGATGGCTCCACAGCACCAGCGCGACCCCGACCACCGGACCCGCGACCTGCCCAAGACGGGCAACCATGCCGGAGGGTGCGTGGTCGGGGGCGGGCTGCATGAGCGGCATCTTGCCATGACAGGATCAGGCATGGGTATCGTGCAGCGCATGCAGTCGAGCGGCACGCCTGCCCCAGCCTCCCGGATGCGCGGGCCACGCCCCCTCTACCTGCAGCGAAGCATGCTGGTGCTGCTCTCGCTTGGCTACTCGGGCGGCGTGCCGCTGGAGATGGCCTTCAACCTCATGCCCACGTGGGCGGCCGCGGCGGGCTGGAGCGTGGTGGACGTGGGGCGACTTTCGCTGGCGAAACTTCCCTACTCGTTCAAGGTGCTCTGGGCGCCGCTCACGGATCACCTGGACATTCCCGGGCTGCGATGGATGGGCCGACGGCGCGCCTGGCTGCTGGTCTCGCAACTGGCCTGCCTGGCGCTGCTGGGTGCTCTTGCCCTGAACATGGACGCCCGCGAGGGTGTCATGGGCCCCCATGCCATGCTGCTGCTCCTGGGTGCGCTGGTCCTGGCCGGTGCCACGCAGGACATCGTGGGCGACGCCTATCGCGCCGAGGTGCTTCAGCCTCGCGAGTTCGGCGCGGGGGCGAGCGTCTTCGTGACCGGGGCGCGCATCGCCTCGGTGCTGGGCGGCGCAGGCACCCTGATCCTGGTCAGCCGCCTGGAGACGATCGACGCCTGGAAACCATGGGCCTGGGCCGCCGCCATTGGACTGCTCGCGCTGTCCACCATGCTGGGCATGGTCGGCGTGCTTGGCGGCCGAGAGCCTGCGCGAGCGCCAGGCATGGCGCACGGCCTGGCAGCCTCGGTGGTGCAGCCCTTCCAGATCCTGGTGCATGGCTGGGGTGCGCGATTGGCGGTGCTCTTCCTTTTCGTGATGCTCTACCGCCTTCCGGACAACCTGGCCGGGGCCATGAACTCGCCGCTGCTGCTGCAGGGGCTGGGCTACACCAAGGAGCACATCGGATGGGTGCGTCAGGGCATGGGCTTCACGCTCAGCATCGCCGGAGCCATGCTGGCTGGATGGCTGCTGGCTCGCTGGGGACTCGTGCGGTGCCTGTGGATCTTCGGCGTGCTGCAGGCGGTCAGCAACGCGGGCTTCATGGTGCTGGCCCAGGCCTTCAACGCCACCGTGTCGGTGAAGGCGGCCGAGACCGCGCCAGTGAGCGCACTGGTTCCCGTGATCGCCATCGAGAGCCTCTGCGGCGGCATGGTGGCCTGCGGTTTCGTGGCCTGCATGATGAGCGTGTGCGACCGCCGCGCCACCGCCACGCAGTACGCCCTGCTGACCAGCGTGATGGCCATCGGCAACACGCTCAGTGGCTGGGCGAGCGGCTGGATGGTGCAGGCGATGGACTACACCCCGTTCTACGCGGTATCCGTGATCGCCGCCGTGCCGGGCATGGCCCTGATCCCGCTGATCCGCTCGCGGCTGGTCATCTCCGCGGAAACGGTGGAGTCGGTGTGGGAGGGCTGATCGCCCGCTGCTAGCCTGCCCGGCATGCTGGCTCGAAGGCTGCTGGTCCGGCTGACGCTCGGCGCTCTCGCGGCCGCGGCCATCTCGGGCGTGGCCGTGCTCTTCGCGCCCGGGTGGGCCGTCAGCGGCCGACTGGCCGTGTCGGCCGCCTCCACCGTGGTGGCCTGTGCGCTGCTCATGGCCTTCAGTGGCCACGAGGAAGGGGGACGATCCACGCCGGTGCAGCTGGCGTGGGCGACTTGGGTCACGGGACTTCTGGTGATCTTCCTGGCGTTCCTGTGGTTCGAGGCGCGCCTGCCCGGAGGGGATCGAGGAGCACTGCTCTGGGCATGGTCGGTCTACGGGCTGGGGGCCTTCGTGGTGGCGTTTCCGGCCTTGCGAGAACGCGGGCGTCCGGCTGCGCACACCTGGCAATGGTTCGAGGTGCTCTCGGTGATCGGGGCGGGAAGCGCCTTCATCACGGGGAGCGTCTTCATGCTGGTCCGGCCCTGGACCGACATGTCATTCCTGGGCGGCATGCTCGCGCTCACGCTGGCCATGGGCCTGGGACTGGCGGCCATCTGCGCCGTTTCGTTGCGCACCGGACCTTCCGCCCCGGTCGTGGGACCGCGGGACCGCATGTGGGCTCGCGTCGGTGTCGCCATGGCCCTCGCCACCACGGCTGCCTGGATCATCCTGCTGCTTCTGACCCAAGGCTCGATCTTGCTGGATCCGACGGTTCGGGTTCGGGAACCTTCTCCGGACTTTGCTGCCGGGGCCACCGTTGGCCTGGCGGTCACGCTGGCCATCACCCTCTGGAGTGTTCTGCACCCCATGCGATTGCAGAGCTGGGGCGCGCTGCTGCCGCATGCCAGCGGCGGCCTCACCCTGCTGCTTGGCGCCATGATCGCGGCGATCCAGTGCAAGCGATTCGATCTGGCCTTGGATGGCTGGGGACCCCGCGCATACTTCGGACGCGCCGTGTATGCCGTGCTGCTGCTCGACATCTGCACGCTGCTGACCATCCCGATCGCCATCCGCATGGCTCGGTCCATGCGCGGGTCGCGCGACTTCGTGAGGCCGGTGCACGAACTCCGGTCCCGCTGCCCCCGGTGTCGCACCACGGCCACGCTGCAGCCGGGGTTCAATGCCTGCATGGAGTGCGGCCTGGTCACGCTGCTGGACTTCCGCGATGATCGCTGCCCGGGCTGCGACTACGACCTGCGGGGCGCGCACCTTCGCACCTGCCCCGAGTGTGGTCGTGAGCGGCAGATGCCCCTGGGCCACCCCGCCTGAGTCGCGGTCCGATCCACGGTCGCCGCGAGCTCCCGCGCGACGCCACTGGGAGCACGGTCACGCCATGCTTGCTGGAGCTTGGAGGTGCTGGCCCACCCGCCCATAGGCACGCGGGGCTGGCGGAACCGATCTCGGAGGACTGGACGCCTCCAGATATGCTGCCCGCCATGCCCGCTCGCACGACGCTCATCCGGCTGACGTTGAGCATGCTAGCTATCACGGCGGTCATTGGCGCGATCGCCGTGCTGATGCCCCCGGAGGAACCCGGTTGGAGAATGGCCTCGTCAGAGATCGCTGCCCTGTCAGCGATCGCTGCCCTGGTGGCCTGCGGGCTGCTCCTGCTGCTCAGCCGGGACGATGCGACCAAGAGGCCCACGCTCCTGCAGATCACGTGGTTCGTGTGGGTCACCGGTCTGCTGCTGCTCTTCCTGACTCACATCTGGAAGGACTCCTTCTATTTCCCCATGTACTTTGACGCCAGCTTCACGCACCAGTTCATCATGTGGAGCCTGATCGGCCTTGGATCCATCGCGATGGCGGTGCCCATCCTGCGAAATCGGGCCATCTTCCCGCGGCTTGGCTGGCAGCTTTCCGAGGCGCTCACACTGATTGGAGCAGCCGTGGCTCTCCTTGCGAGTCTCTACTTCGATGGAGGATTGAAGACCGATGGTCTCGCGCTTGCCCTGAGCGTCGCAGTCGCCTTCACGATGGGTCTGACCTCAAGTCTGGCGGCGATCTGCGCCATGCCGCTTGCGGCGGGCGTGAACCTCCACTTCGTGTCCCCACGTCATCGAATCCTCGCTCGCGTGGGTATCTGTGCGAGCCTCCTCTCCGCCAACCTGTGGATCGTGATGTTTCTCGAATTGCTTGGCTTTAGAATCCTTCGCTGGGGTTGGTACCAGGACCTTGAATCTTCCGTGCACATCCTGCTGATCGCGTCCCTGATCAGCCTGGCCATTTCCATCGCCGTGGCCTGCTGGACCATGATGCGTCCCATGAGACTCAGGGGTTGGACAGCATTCCTGCTCAAGGCCAGCATCGGCCTCGTGCTGGTCGGACATGTCATCGCGGCCATCATGGCGATTGGACCGCCTGACCCAGTGATCTTCGGCCGGAAATCGTTCGATCGGTTCGACCC
>RFOC01000133.1 GCA_009926815.1 Planctomycetota bacterium | reverse complement strand
GCTCTTCATGCCCACCGGCTTGAGCACCTTGAGGAAGTTCCTGCAGCAGCAGTGCTGGCCGCACTTCTCGTAGTCGGCCACCAGGCGGGCCTCGTCACGGGCGCCGATCTGCTGCGCCACCACCGGCGTGCCGAAGGCCTGCTGCAGGGCCTCGACCAGCGGCCCGACCTCGGGCTTCGACTCGTCGGTGGCCATGAAGTGCAGCGTGAGCAGTTCGCCACCCAGGATGGCCTCCAGTTCCACCAGCTTGATGGGCAGGCCGAAGCCGCGAGCCACCTCGCGGGCGCGGTCGAGCCTGGCGCGGGTGCTGGCCTGCATGCGGCTCCACGACTCCAGGTCCGCGGGCTCGGCCAGCCGCAGCACGCGGCCCTCGCCGGTGAAGGGGTAGTCCTTGCCGCCGGACCGCTCGATGTACTTGAGCATCTCGCTGCGCGAGACGCTCTTGCCGCACCCGCCGTTGCCGCAGGTGGTGGTGAGCATCTCGCCCAGCTCGGTTCCGCGGGGCGTGCGCACCACGATCTTGCTGCCGCAGCCGGGCTTGCCGGAACCTTCGTAGGGGAACTCCCCCACCATGCGGCGGGCGCCATAGCGGACCACGATGCTGGTGGGCGGCTTCAGCGACGCATAGACCTGCTCGTCCGTCATGGCGCCGCCGCGCCGCGCCGGATCGGCATCCTGCTCGAACATGGGCAGCGGAACGATGGACACGCCGGCCCATCGTATCGGGCGTGGGCATATCTTCGCGGCCATGCTTCGCCACCTGATCATCCTCGCGTCGCTGGGCCTGTCCGCCGCCTCCCCTGCCGCGGTTCCCTGGCAGGCCGCCACCCCGGCTGGTGCACCCCGCAACGCCGGCGAGTGGCCCCAGACCACCACGGTGGACGGCACCGGCTACACGCTGAACCAACCGCAGTTCACCGGGCTCTCCGCGGGCACCGTGACCATGACCTCCGTGCTGCAGGTGAAGCAGGGCGACGCGCCGGAGCGAAGCGGCGCGGTCTCCATGACCGCATCCATGGCGGCGGCGGATGTGGCGGGCATGGTCGAACTCAACGGCTTCGCCATCACGGGCGTGACCGGCCTGTCCGATGGTCCGGCGATCTCCGCCGCGTTGACCCGCTCGCTCGACGGCATGGCGATCACCCTGCCGCTCTCCACGCTGACCGAGGACATCACCGTGACGGCCACGCGCACCGAGACCCGCCTGTCCACCGCGGTCCCGGCCATCGTGGTCACCATCCGACCCACGGTGCTCGTCAGCGTGACCGGTGATCCGCGGCTTTCGCCACTGGGTGACACCGGATGGAGCCGCGTCACGAACACGCCCTTCATCCTGCTGCAGGCTCCCGCACAGGACTGGAACCGCGCGTGGGTGGTGCGACTGGGCGCGGACCGCTGGATGAAGTCGGCGGCACTGGCTGGTCCCTACGAGCCCACTCCGGCGCCTCCGGCGGCAGCCGTGAACGCCCTGGGCCAGCCACCAGCCACGCCCTCGGACGTGGGTGATGACGTGGAGCGTGTCCAGGGCGATGGATCGACCACGCCCCCGGCCGTGCTGGTGGTCACGCAGCCCACCGTGCTGGTCACCATGAACGGTGAACCCAACGTGGTCAACATCGGCAACGACATCGGCCTGGTCACCAACACCGCCCAGACCGTGCTGGTCTGCAACCAGAGTCCGCGGCTGTGGGTGCTGGCCAGTGGTCGCTGGTTCAGCGCCGATGCCTGGACGGGTCCTTGGAATCTGGTGGCTCCCGCCAACGTGCCCAAGGCCTTCGCCACGGTGGACACCGCGCGTCCACGCGTGGCTGCAGCCATGGCCAGCGTGCCCGGCACGCCGGCGGCTCGCGAGGCCGTGGCCAGCACCGGACTGGTCCGCAACGTGGTGCTGCAGCGATCGAAGGCGGCATGCAGCGTGACGTGGAGCGGCGATCCCGCGTGGGCGCCGATCGAGGGCACCGACATGAGCTACGCCACCAACAGCAGCCAGCCCGTGATCCGGGTGGGCGGCAAGCTCTTCTGCTGCGATTCGGCGGCCTGGTTCACGGCGACCTCCGACCGCGGCCCATGGGCGCTCTGCGACGCCGTGCCCGAACCCATCTACACCATTCCATCGAGCTGTCCGGTCTACCCGGTGACCTTCGTGCGCGTGTACGCCAGCGACGCCGACAGCGTCACCTTCGGCTTCACCAGCGGGTACGTGGGCACGTTCGTGCAGGATGGGACCGTGGTCTTCGGCACGGGCTACGCGAGCGCCGTGGGACCGCAGACGTGGGGCACGCAGGCGTCGTATGACCAGGACACGGGCACCTTCGCGCCACCAGCCGCCGACACCTGGGGTGCCTGGCAGCCGGCGGTGTATCCCGAGGTCCTGAACGCCGGGTGGACCGGCTGGGGCTGGTACCCGGGATGGTCCGCGGCCTACGGATGGGGCTGGGGCCACTGGGGCTGGAACGGAGGATGGGATCGCTGGTGGCACGACTGGCATCCCTACGACGGCAATCGGTGGAACAGCGCGTGGGCGGACCGGAGCCGCGCCGATCAGCTTCGCAACGCGACCATGAACCGCGCCGTGAATGACCGGGGCTTCGACGAGCATGCGCTGGCCCGGGCGGGCAACTGGAACGCCATCCAGCGCGGCATCGACCAGAAGGCCACGAACGCGCGGACGTGGAACATGGCCAATGCCAGGGGCGACTTCAACGATCCTCGCGCCGCCACGCGAGCGGCCAACGGCAGCGCGGAGTGGGTGGGTGATGGCCACCGGCAGGCACCGCAGGAGGGTCGGCGTCCCATGCAGCGGTCGCCCAGTGGGTTCCACCAGGCGAACCACGCGGCACCGCACGGCGGCGGTCGTCGCTAGCGCTTGCGAGGGCCCCGACGGGCCGCCTTGGCGGCGGCCTTCGCGGCCATGCGGCCACTGCGCCCGGTGGCCGGCTTGCGCGCCGCCTTGGCCCGCGGCTGGGCGCGACGCGGCTTGTCGCCGGCCTCGAAGTCCGCCTCGGGCGCATCCTCAGGCACGCCCGTGGCCACGCTGTCCGGTCGGCCCTCGGGCGAATCCTGCCAGCGACGACGCGCGCTGAACTGCAACTTGATCGGCACCTCGCTGAAGGGCAGCTCCTCGCGCAGGCGATTGAGCAGGTAGCGCTCGTACTGGCCCTCGAACAGGGCGGGCTTGTTCACCACCACCGCGATCGTGGGCGGGTTCACGGCGATCTGGCTCACGTAGAACACCTTCGCCTTCGTGCCCAGCTTGCTGCTGGGACCGCGCTCCTCCAGGATGCGACGGATGGCGCTGTTGATGCGGCCGGTGCCCTCGCGATGGGCCGCCTGGTCGCGCAGCGAGAAGCTCATGGCCACCGCGTCGCGCACGCCCAGGCCTGACTTCGCGCTCACGAAGCAGATCGGCGCGAACTCGAGGCCGGGGAATTCCTGCGTGAGGTACTCCTGATAGTCGGCGGGCTTCAGCTTGCGCTGCACCAGGTCCCACTTGTTCACCACGATCACCGTGGGCTTGAAGCCCTCGATCAGCTGCCCGGCCAGCTGCTTCTCGATCTGGCTGCTCTTCTCGGTGGCGTCCAGCAGCAGCCAGCACACGTCCGCGCGGGCGATGGCGTCGGTGGTGCGGGTGTTGGCGTAGAACTCGATGTCGCCATCCCAGCTCTTGCGCTTGCGCACACCGGCGGTGTCGATGAAGGTGACGGCCCGCTCTCCCATCTCGATCCGCACGTCCACGCTGTCACGCGTGGTGCCGGCGATCTCGCTCACGATCACGCGCGGCTCGCCCGCCAGCTGGTTGATCAGGCTGCTCTTGCCCGCGTTGCGGCGACCCACGATGGCCACGCGCAGGTCGCTGCCGGGCGGCGCCTCGTCCACCTCGTCCGACTTCTCCGGCAGCCGGCTGCAGATCGCGTCGCGAAGGCGGTTCAGGCCGTTGCCGCTCTGGGCACTCACGCAGATGGGCTGGCCGAAGCCCAGCTGGGCGGCATCCTGCGCGGCGTTCTCCAGGCTTCGGTCATCCACCTTGTTGGCCACCAGCAGGGTTCGCCTGGCCATGCCACGCCGTCGCAGCAGCTGCGACACGGTGCGGTCCAGCGCCAGCACGCCATCGCGAGCGTCGATGGTGAACAGGATCACGTCGGCCGCCTCGGCCGCGGCCATGATCTGGAACTCGATGTCGGGCGTGAGGCCCGCCAGGTCCTTGCCGGCATCGTCGATGCGGTTCTTGTCGGTGGTGTAGACGCCCCATCCGCCGGTGTCGACCACCTCCACCGCGCGCGCCGGTCCACGCGTGGGCTTCACGCTGATGGCGGCACCGATCCGGTCGCGCGTCACGCCCGGCGTGGGGTCCACGATGGAGATGCGCTTGCCCGCGAGCCTGTTGAACAGGCTGCTCTTGCCCACGTTGGGGCGACCGATGATGGCCAGTCGGGGAAGCATGGAGCGACCCATGGTACGGGGACCCGCCCGGACCGCGGCGTCTGCACACCTAGACTGCCCGCATGCCCCGGATCCACGCGCTGCTCGCCTGTCTGCTGCTGCCGCTGACCGCCTGCGTGTCGGGTGGACCGACCGCGGCCCTGCTCATGGAACGTTCGGGCTCCAACGCCGACTTCGGCATGGCCGCCTCCGCCGGCGCGCAGCTGGCCATGCAGCGAGCCGACCTGGACGCCGCCATCCGTGCCCTGCCCGCGGCACGGCTCCAGCTGGTGGAGCGTGACGCCGCCAGCACCCCCGCGGCCGCGAAGGCCGCCGCGCAGCAGCTGGAGCCGATCGCCCTGGTGGGCGTGGGCCTGAACGACAGCGACGAGGCCATGGCCGCCGTGCCCGTGTTCACGCAGGCGGGCAAGCCCTTCATGATCGTGGGGGCCACGGATCCGGTGCTCCCCAACCGCTGCGGCCCCGGCACCTTCCTGGCGGCGTTCAGCGACGACCTGCAGGCACAGGCGGCGGCCAGGCACGCCGTGCGCACCTTCGGCCGCAGGTGCGCGATCGTCATGGATGCTCGGTACGACTACACCAGCGGGCTTGCCCGCGCGTTCGCGCAGTCGTTCGAGAGACTCGGCGGCACCATCGAGACCCGGATCGACCTTCGCTCGCCGCGCGCCATGGCGTCCGTGGCCGCGCTTGGATCGGGCACGGCGCCGGACTTCGTGTTCCTCTCGGCCGAACCCGATGGGCTGCGCCTGATGCTGGGGCCCATCCGGACCGCGCTTCCCTTCACGCCCATCCTGGGCGGCGATGGCCTGGACTGCTCGATCTACGACGAGGTGCCGCAACTGCAGTCGGAGGCCGTGTTCTTCACCACGCATGCGTGGTTCGGCAAGGGCGCCACGCCGGAAGCCGCCGCCTTCGCCGCCGCGTATCTCGAGGCCTACGGCACGCCGCCACCCAACGGCTTCGCGGCACTGGGGTACGACGCCATGAGCATGGTGAACACCGCCGTGAATCGCGCCAGCGTGATCGGGCCGCCGGCACCCGCGGACATCGCGCGCGCGATCGGCGAGATCCGGAACTACCGCGGCGCCTCGGGGGTCATCTCGTACGCGGACGGCCCCGTGCCGCGCAAGGATGTCTGGATCGTGGGCATCCGCCGCGGCGAGCGCTTCCTGGCCGACCGCGTGGCACCGTCACCCTGACGCGGGGGTGCGACAGGCCCGGAAGCCCACCGTGCCCTCGCGCGTGTCGGGCTTCGTCAGCGTCCGGCTTGCCGCCCTGGCGCAGATGGGGCAGTTGAACCAGCTGCCGCCGCGGAAGGGCTGCATGCCCTC
>RFOC01000132.1 GCA_009926815.1 Planctomycetota bacterium | reverse complement strand
CCTGCACGAGCAGGGCAGGGTGTTCGGCGAGCGAAGCACCAAGAGTTACATGGCCTATCTGGCCGGCGGAGGTGCCGCCGTGGCCACCCAGTTGTGGTGGATGGCCATCCCGGCCGCGGTGGGTGCCCGGATGCTGATGGGATCAGGCGAGCGTGCCCTGCGCCACCTGGAAGCCCTGCAAGAGCTTCGCAAGGCGAATGACCGGGTGCTGCGGCGGATGGGCCGAACGCAAGCTGCAAGAGCGGGTTGAGAACCATGCCGCCTGTTCAGGACCCGCATCGCGCGCCTGAAAGCCATGCTGACAACTGGCTTGAGACGGTCGTCCGCAATGCGGAGAACGCCCGCTGGTGCACGCGACCGTTCTGCACCACCTGCGGGTGCCAGGAGTTTCGGCGTGCCTACTGGTCCGGTGCTGCCACACGGGCCGGACTGCCGGTGCGGTTTCAGGCACCCCAGCACCCCCGCAGAGTGTTCGAGGACTGCTCCGCCAATGATCAACGCCTGCTGGTGCAGGCCCTCATTCAGGGCCTGCGACGGGTCTCGGCCGAGTGGTCCAGCTCGGACGCCATCCGGACGGTTCTGGTGGACCTTCAGTCGTGCGGGCTTGATCACGCCCATGCTGCGGAGTTGCTTCAACAACTTCGTGGTACACCGGCTGGTGTCGGCATGATGCTGATGCGTGAACATGCAGAGCGGCGGCTGGAGCGCAGGCTGCGGCATGAACAGTTCAACAGTGCTCCGGCCATTGAGGAACGCGAGCGCCTCAGGCGTGAGCAGGCGGCGCAGAGGCATGCCACCCGACAGACCCACGCGCGGCAACGTGGCCAGGAGCGCCTGCAATTGCTCGCCTCGCTCGCCAAGTTGCCCATGCCTGATCGGCTCGCTTGCCTTGCCAGGGACGAGTCGATCCGGCTTGACATGGTCATGGATGCTGTGCTTGCTGTGCAGCAGGCGGACCTTGCGGGTCTGGGCCATGCCGAGGCGGCAGCCCTGGTTGAGCGGATTGGCGAGCGAGGTGGTGGGTGGGCGCGCCTGCGACGGCTACTCGAGCAGAGGCTTGCGACGGAGTGGTGATGAGGACCATGCCTGGCTGTCAAGCGCGTGGCCCTGATCAGCCCGCACCATCAGCTCTCGGGTTGCGTCCCAATCGCATCCGCAACTTGGTTGCATGATGCTCCAACCGCGCAAGCCGGTGTCCGGTGCCGCATACGGCTTGCATCCGACGGAGCAACCTCATGCACGCCATGCCAGCACGATCATCCTCACGCCCCGCGGCGATCAGGCCGGCACGTGCCGCCGGCGCGCTGATCGCAACGATCACCGCCTTCGGCCTGCTTGCCGCGGCACCGTTGCCCGCGGCGGCCTCCCCCGATGACATCCTGATCCTGGGCTGCGGCAATTACCTCATCGGCGATCAGCCGGTTCAGGTGGTGGATGACTCGATCTACTGGTGTGGCGGCTGCGCTCACCGAATGGGCAATGTGTTGGTGGGCTCGGACTGGCAGAGCTTTCCGGGCGGCCGGGCCGCGCTCGTGAGCCGGCTGCTTGATCCCGAGCCGGAGTGCAGCGTCGAGTCGGCCTGGCGCAGGCCTGTGGGCCCTTGTCCGCGACCGGGTTTGAACGCCTGCCAGGGCGACGGCTGCTTACGCACACGGATCTGGGCTCCGGTGCCTGCCGTCCGGCCTACCTGCGGCAGTTGCACTGGATTGATCAGGACCCGTTGTGACGGGGCTGCGTGGAACTGGCCCGTGTCCCTGAGGTGACCTGCTCTGGGCCCTTGCGATGCCTCGACATGCTCGGCAGCGGGGCAAAGTGCCCCCACCGCGCCCGCTCCACCAGATCCCCGATCTCGCAGTCACCGCGTGACGCAAGGCTGAGGTCCACCAGTGCCTCGAGGCGCTGCACCGTCTCGGCCGTGACTGCCGCACCGCCCATCCCTGTCACCGAAGCCACGCGGAAGGCGCGGTCGCCCGGGCAGATGACCAGTGTCACCGTGCATTCGGCCAGCCCCAGACGCTGCACGCCGGCGATCGCCAGGTCGCGCGCGATCAGCGGCCCGGCACGATCGGCCTTCCACAGGTCCTTGCCGCTCATCGCGCCGCCGCCGATCGGCACGCGGGGGCCATAGAAGTCGCACACCAGCTTCTTGCCGCTCAGGCCGTTGTCGCCGTGCGGCCCACCCTCCACGAAGTCGCCCGCATCGTTCAGTTGCAGGGGGAATGCTTCGGGAATCTCGAGGCCCGGCACCCGCACGGCGAACTCGCGCGCAGCCTCGCGCAGCCTGCAATCGATCAGGCGGCGGCCCCTGACCGCGTTCCAGTCGGCCGCATGCTGCTGCGAGACCGAGATGCGGTCGAGCTTCCACCGCGTGCCACACCCACTTTCATGCAGGAGCACGATCAGCTTGGCATCGGGCCCGAGTCCCAGCTTCTTCTGCTGCCTGCGCAGTTCGCTCAGGCGGATGGCCAGGTGGCGGACCAGGGCATGCTCCACCGGAAGCATGCCTGTGCCGGGCAGGCTGCACGCATGGCCCGTCACGATCGACTGGTCGTCGGCCACCTCGCGAAACTCCGCCTCACCCTTCCAGAGCGGCCCAAGGCACAGGTCCGTGGACACGCGAACTGCCTCGGGCGCCGGCGCAAAGGAGCCGTCGTAGCCTGCCGATTGGTACACCTGCTGCACCAGGGCCGGAAAGTCGATCTGCTCGGCACCCTTGCAGGCCACACGACCGTCGATGAAGACGGCATCGCGGTGCAGGGCCACCTCCACGCCCACCAGGGCGCGGCGTTCCAGCCGCATGGCCTGCTGCACGATGGCATCGGCGATGGCGTCGGCAAGCTTGTCCGGGTGTCCTGGAAGAACGAATTCGGCGGTGCGAAGAACGGGATGCGTCATGGTGATCTCCTTGGCTGGTTGGTGCTCGATGGTGGTGTGGCGGCGATGACGACCTGTCCTTCATCAGGAGAGGTCCGCCCAGTGGTCGGTGACATCGTTCAGGTCGTCGCGATTGGAGAGGCCCGGCGTGATCGCCACGCCGACGATGGCCTTCATGAGGGCGAGCTGGCTGGTCGCCCCGGGCCTGCCGACGTAGCCGTCCGTCACCAGCACGGCGCGGCGCACGCGGTGCGCAGCCATGTGCTCGCCCACGCATTCAATGCAGGTGCCGCCGGTCGTCTTGCAGGTGCCGCTCTTCAGTTGCTCCAGGGACACGTCATGGATCCGCGTGGAGAACAGGTGCACCACGGGATGCACGAGTGCCCGACACGCCAGCACGGCGCCATAGAGTGACGGCACCAGCGCGGAGAGGCTGCCGGACACGTCCAGATACACGTGCACGCGGTCCCCGCTCGGGGCCAGCTGGCGCGCGGGAACGGTCGTCCTGTGCAGCAGGGGAGCGGCACCGAGGCGTCGCAGCACGCTCGACCGACGATCGAGCGTGGGCAGTGGTGTCTCGGCGGGGTGCGGCACGGTGCGCAGGTGTCGAATGGTGCCCCGACGCGCATCACCGCCCACGCGGCGCAGCAGCGCGGCCAGCCGCTGCGCGTTGCTCGCCGGTTCGGGGCTGATGGTGTTCTTGCGCATGATGTCCGCCAGCGAACGGCCGCGGATCGGAGTGGGCGGCTGCGGCCATCGCTCCACGATGCGTCGTACCTCGCTCAGCAACGCCGGCGATCGGATCTCGAGTTCGCCGCCACTCGAGGCACCCTCGCCCTCGTCACGATGATCGCCCAGCAGGGTGACCTGGTTCAGGGTGCTGGCATCCACGCGTGGCTTGAGCGCTTCGCGCAACTCCTCGTAGCCGACGCCGGCGGGCGAGTAGAGCCGCGTGTACAGATCGGCCAGGGCGGCATCCCTGGCGATGGCCGCGGGCGCATGAACCCGCGCGCCGGGCTTCCACCGCTCGGGCGGCCGGAGGAAGCACTCCGGGAAGCGCTTCTCGCTGTAGAAGTCGGTCATGAGGGCCATGCACGCCCGTTCGGGCAGCAGATGGCAGAGCATCGAGTTGATGACCGCGTCGAACACCAGGTTGTCCAGTGGCGTGAGTCGCGGATAGAGCCGCGTGTGGCCCAGCACGACATGGTGCAGCTCGTGCAGCGTGAGCATGACCAGCTTCTCCGGCGTGGCGGCGTGCTCGGCGATCCAGGTGGGGTTCAGCAGCAGCCGTGGCCGCGCCACGCATTCCACCGCGGCGGTCGGCACGGCATCGGTCTCCTCGATGGAGGCCAGTTCAAGCATGGCGGGCAGGCAGAAGCTTCCGGATGGGAACGCCTGCAGCAGTCGTTCGGTGAGCGTGGTGGTGTTCATGCGTGTGGGTTCCAGGAGCAGGGTGCGAGAAGGGTGATGGATCGCAGCAGGCGGTCCTCGCTGATGCAGGGCGCTCGGTCGCGAATGAAGACGCGGCCGTTGCACCGGCAGAGCACGGCGAGCACCAGTCGAGGCTGATCGGTCAGCCCGGGAAGGGACTCGCCCGACGCGTTCAGGTGCACGGCCGCCACGGACGGCAACTTCGCCAGAAGAGGGCACGGCTCGGCAGCCACGCGCTCGAGGTGCTGGATCAGGCTCACTCCGGGCCGACGAATCGGATCCACCGCCCACGCCAGCGAGGAGAGCGACGGCGTGGCGTCACCCTCGCTCGCGGGGAACGCGAAGCGGATGGCGCGGCACTGGTGCTGGCCCTGGTGCTGCACCGTGGCGTCGGGTCGGCAGCTCATGTTCTGCAGCGTGGGTCGACGCCCCGAGGGGCCGCCCGGCACCCAGACCTTTCCGGCCTGCGGGTCACTGGTGCTGGACATGGTTGCCTCCGGCGCAGGCGGCGCGAACCCGCTTCCACGAGTCGAGCACCGTGGCCACATCCTCCTTGCGGGTGATGACGCGGCCGCTCCACTGGCTGGCGAGCAGGTTCTCGATCAGCCCGCGATCGGCGTCCTTGGTCGGGATCGATGCCAGCACCCGCAGCGCCTCCTGCCACGCGGCGAACGATGCGCCGCTGGAGCTCACCTGGCTCTTGATGTTCTGGCCCATGGTGACCTCGGCGAACAGGCCAGCCACCTGCTCGGCCACCGCGGTGATCAGGCGCGAGGCCGCGTTCGTCTCCATCAGGTGCACGGCGAGCGCGTGACGCCCGCCTGGCGTGAGTCGGGCCAGGGCATCGGCCGCGTAGCTGGAGACCTCCTGCGTGGTCACCTGCGGGAAGTTCAGGGCAAGCAGCAGTCGCCGCAGCACGTCGGGTTCGGCCGAGAGCAGCCGCCGCGGGTCGCCACGATCGAGCCGAAGGGTGCGCCACACCTCGTTGTGGGCCAGCAGCAGTCGGCCATTGTCGATCGAGGCACCCGAGGCCACCTGCGGCAACCCCGTGCCGAGCGCGAGCCACGAGGAATCCTCCGGACGCGTGCCCGGTTGCACGCGATCGAAGGCCGCGTGCACGGCGAGCAGGTTGCGGTAGAGCATGGCCGCACGACGACCGCTGAGCGGCAACTGCAGTCGAGCCGTGTGCTGCGAGATGCATCGCACGTATTCGGCGAACGCCTCGCCCATGGCCTGCTCGATGGCCGGAAGGCGGCCCTGGATGTGCGCCACGGCCTCGCGGATGTCGGCCACGGCATCGGCGGGAATCGCTCCGATCTGGCTCGTTATCACGCGGGTCTGGTCCTGCTCGCTCATGGCGGTCCAGGTGGGCACCTGCACCACGAAGCCAAAGCGGTCGGCAAGCGCCGCGTCGAGCGGCTCGCTGCCGGTGTAGGCGGCCGGATCGGGCTGATCGGGCAAGGCGGGTGGGTTCATGGCCGCCCA
>RFOC01000131.1 GCA_009926815.1 Planctomycetota bacterium | reverse complement strand
TCGGCAAGCCCACCTTCACCTGCGCGGCGTCGGGCGAGGCGCTGCCTCCGGGCACGCCCTGCATCACCACGGTGCGTGACAACGCGCAGGGCGGGTTCGAGCGGCTGGAGTTCAGCACCGCGGCATGGGCGGCGGGAGCCCGGCCCGAGGGACTGCTCTGCTGGTGGAAGACCGTCATGCCCGAGGCCGATGCCCGCAGGCGTCTGGTGCTCGATGACGAGGCCATCGAGGAGGTGTTCGACCGGCTCGCCGACGACGATCGTCCCAACCGCGTGGCCGTTCGATGGCTCCTGGCCATGATCCTGCTGCGCAAGAAGCGGCTCCGTCACCTGCGGGTGGACCAGCAAGACGGTCGCGAGACGTGGCTCTTCGCCCGCAGGGGCGATGCCGAGGGTGCACCGCCCACGTCCGTGGTGCGTCCGCAGCTGGACGAGGAGGCGATCGCCGCCCTCGCCGACGAGCTGGGCGCCGTGATTGCCTTCGATGCGTGATCGGCTGGTGCTGGCCCTGGCCGCGGTGCTCGGTGGCTGCGCGGCCGCGCCGGAGCGATCGACGCCTTCTTCCGCCGATGCCCGCGTCGCCATGCCCGTCCGCGCGGAACCCTTCGTGCAGGCCCAGCGGGATCGCGTGGCCGCGCTGAAGGACTTCGCCAGCCGTGGCAGCGCCGAGATCCGCTGGAAGGACCAGGCAGGGGATCACTTCGAGCAGACGCAACTGGATCTGGCCTGGCGGGAGGGCGGCGAGCGCATGGCGCTGCGCCTGGACAAGTTGGGTGAGCGATTCGCCTGGTCGGGGGCCGACCCCTCCACCTGGTGGTTCTTTCGACTCGAGGCCCGTCCCACCGAGGTGGTGATCGGTCGTCGCGGCGATCCGCTGCCGGAGGACCTGCCCTCGTTCCTGGCGCCGGAGACGCTGCTGGAGCTTCTGGGCGTCTCGGCCTGGCCGGCCTCGGCTGTCCTGGAGCCCGCGTCCGAGGGTGATGCGCGCTGGATCCAGTGGAAGCGTGAGCGGCCGCTTGGAGCCTGGGCCGCCACGCGCGTCCGGGTGGCGGGGCCGGGTGCGTTGCCCATGGAAGTGCAGCTGCTCGACGCACGGTCCAGCGTGCTGCTGCAGGCCGAGCATTCGCGCCCGCTGAGCGTGCAGGTGACGGGGCTGCCGCCGGGTGCCTGGCCCGAGGTCGCGGGCACCACGCGGATCCGCGTTCCGGAGCGACAGGATGCGCTGTGGGAGGTGTTCTGGGATGCCCCAGGCACGGAGCCCGAGCGGATGAAGGACCGGATGTTCGACCTGAAGGTGCTTCGCGAGGTGCTGCATCCCGATCAGGTCCGCGACCTGAGGCCGACGAACCCGTGATGGGTGCCGCGGCCATCTCGCCCTGGCTCCGCTGGTGTCTTCCACTTCTGCTGGTCGCGCTGGCCTGGCAGGCTCCAGCCTCGCCCGAGCCGCCCGCGATCTTCACCAGCAGCGGCTCGCATGCCTGGTGGGTCCGGACCGATGGCCGACGATTCTTCCTGGAGCATGTGGCCCTGCAGGCCGATGGTTCCCGATCCGGCGTGCACCAGGCGGCCACCTTCGAGGATCGGCCGGTGGCCCTGGCCGCGAGCGAGGATCGCGTGTGGGTGGCCTTCGAGTCCTCGGCGGGCCGCTGCGAGGTGATCGGTGGACGCGCCATCCGCAATCCGGCCAGCGGTCTCTGGTTCACCTCGCCTCCGGGGCTTCGACTGAGTCCAGGCCTGGTGACCGGCCGTTCGCCCGCACTTGCGGCGGTGGGTGATCGCGTGCTGGCGATCACGGCCGAGGGATTGCGTGAACTCGCCGGCGGTCGCTGGATCGATCGCCCGCTTCCCGAGGGCGTCCCGGCTTCGGCCTGCAGGCTGGTCGCCGCACAGGATGGCCTGTGGCTGCTCCGGGCCGCGGACGGAGGCGTGTGGGAGCGATGGGCCCTGGCCGAGGGGAGCGGGGTGAACTGGCAGCCGCGACCTCTCCAGAACACGCAGCTCGTGCAGCCGGTGGATGGCGCGCTCCGTCTGGCGTTCGCCGGAGGTCGGCCGCCCAGACTGGGTCTGGTCGAGATGGGCTCGCCGCGGATGGATGTGTCCATGCCGGAGCAGGCAGCCGTGGGTGGCTGGGGCACGGGGTTCGCGGCCGTGCGGGTGCAGACGGGCCAGGTCTGGTGGGCGGAGGCGAACGCGACCGCGGCGGCGTTCGGTGACTTCGAGTTGCTGCAGCCTCAGGCATCGGTGGCGGACCGGTGGTTCCACCTGCCCGTGCTGGGGGTGCTCTCCCTGGGATGCATCATGCTGGCCTTCCTGGTTCGGTTGGTTCGTCGAGCCTTCGGCCGGGTGGAGGTGGAGAGCGTCTTCGATCTGGCCGCGCCCATCCTGTCTCGCCGGTTCCTGAGTCCGGCGGAGCCGGTGTTCCTGTTGCGGCACGTCATGCCGCTGGGGTCGCGACTTGCGGCGCTGGCCATGGATGCGCTGCCCTGCGCCATCGCATCCTGGCTGGCGTTCGACGCCGAGTGGTCCCAGATGGTGACGCCGCCCCTCTGGTCGTTCAATCTGGCCGAGAGCCTGCCGTTCATCTGGATGACCGTGGGCACCATCCTCTTCGGCTTCATCGAGGAATCCGTCGGCGGTCGATCCATCGGCAAGAGGGCCTTCGGCGGCGAGGTGGTGGCACGCCCGGGTGGTCGGGCCGGCGTGTTCCGGCACCTGGTGCGGAACCTGCTCAAGGGTCTGGCCATGCTGTCGCCCGTGGTGGCCCTGCCGGCCATGATCGATCGCCGTGGCGAGGGGGTGGCCGAGACCCTCTCGGGAACCCTGGTGGTCACCACCGAGATCCCACCCCCCAGGACCTGAAATTGCATCGCCGGAGGGCCTCGGGCCGACAACAGGGTGTTCCGAACCCCCAAGGGCATGGAGGCCCATCGTCCGTGACCAGTCTCTCCTCGATCGTGGCATCGGCCCGCCGGGCACCCGCGGCCTGGATCGCCGCAGCGCTCTTCGCGGCTCTTCCCCTGGCTGTGGTCGCGTTCAAGCCTTCGGCGCAGGTCGTCCCGTCGGTCGCGGTTTCCGCCCCCGTGCCTCCCAAGGTGGAGGAGCCGGGGTGGTTCCAGAGCGCGGACAATCCATTCCTCACCGAGGAGCAGGCGCGCGAGCGTCGGCTTCGCACGGCGGTGTCACGCGTGGAGGAGGTGCTTCGCCGCCGGCCTGACGTGCGGGACGTGACCGTGCTGGCGCAGGCCGATGGCAAGGGTCAGCCCGTCACCGCGGTGGCGACCATCCACATGCGCGAGGGGTCGGTGCCGCTGCCGCTGGTGGATGCGGTGGGTTCGCTGCTGGCGGCCGCGGTTCCCGGGTTGAAGGCCGAGGATGTCACCGTGATCGACGAAGCCTCGGGCATTCGTGCCCGGGCCACCGGCCTGGATGCGGCCGGCGCCCTGCAGGGCCGTGAAGCCCTGGCCAACGCCAAGGTGGTGGCGCCGCGGCCCATCGCGTTGCCGGAGCCGAGTGCGTCGGTGCCGGCGCGATCCGGCGCCCCATGGGTGGCCGCCGAGACCTGGGTCACGGTGGCCGCGCTGGCCGCCATCGCCGGGGCCGTGGGTTGGTGGTGGCGGCGGCGGCAGGGAACGCTGCCCGTGGTGCCGGCGGCCGAGGTGGACGAGGATCCGATCGCGGGCACGCTCTCCATGGCCATGCACCGTTCCGTGGCCGAGCAGGCGCCGCTGGTCGCCACGGCGCTGGTGGAGCGGCTCGAGCAGGGCGGAGATCCGCACGAGATCGCGCAGCTGCTGCTGAGCCTGGAACCCTGGGCGGCCGAGCGCGTCCTGAAGGCCATGCCACCCGAGGCGCTGCGAAGGGTGGAGGAGGCGCTTCGAGATCCCTCCGCCGACGCACCAGCCGCGAGCGTGCGAGCCGTGGCCGAGGCGGTGCTCAGCGTCCGGTCCGCGGCCTAGGTTCTGTCCGGGGCATTCCGGCCGTCGTCCCCGCGTCGACCACCGCGCCCCTGGCGCGTGGCGGCCTCGGCCATGGAGGCCACGGTGGAGGGAGCGTCGCCCTCGATGCGCGCGAAGACCAGTCGGCCCGCCGATGTCTGCACCGCGTTGGTGACGACCGCGTTCACCGTGGCGCCGATGCGGGACTGGCCCTCCTCGATCACGATCATGGTGCCATCGGGCAGGTAGCCCACGCCCTGGCGATCGCCCTCGCCGCGCTTGGTCACCGTCACGCTGAGCGAGTCACCCGGCTGCAGGGTGGGTCGCAGCGTTCCGGCCACCTCGTTCAGGTTCAGCGCCGTCACCCCCTGGATGCGGGCCACCGAGACCAGGTTGGCATCGAGCGTCAGGATGCGGAGCCTGTCGCCGCGAGCGGCCTCGATCAGCATGCGGTCCACGTTCACCGCCGACACGCGGAAGGACTGGACGCTGAGGTCGGCGTAGGGGTTCTCGCGCAGGCGGGCCAGCAGGTCCAGCCCGCGGCGCCCGCGCGTTCGCTTGGATCGGTCCTCGCTGTCGGCCAGCCGCTGCAGCTCGTCGATCACGAACTGCGGCACCACCAGCGGGGCATCGATGAAGCCGGTGCCCGCCAGCGAGGGCAGCCGCCCGTCGATCAGCACGCTCGTGTCCAGCAGCCACGGCCGGGTGCCCCGTCGCGAGCGCACGAACTCGACATAGGGAATGACCAGCCGGAAGTCATCCTTGGTGGTCAGCACCACGCTGATGCTCAGGTAGCAGAGGGACCAGGCCGATCACGCTCTTGGCCAGCGTGAGATAGATGCCCACCGATTCCTTGATCTCCCACGCCTTGGCGATGGTGTCCAGCAGGGCCCCGAAGGCGACCGCGCCCACCAGGCCCAGGCAGACGCCCAGGTACACGCCCACCACGCCGGCCAGCCGCTTGTTGGGCGTCAGCGCGTCGATGGCGACCGCCAGCAGACCCACCGCGGTGCTGGCCACCACCAGGCCGGCGATGGTGCTGAAGCCGAACTCGGCGATCGTCTTGGTGCTGCTCACGGTGAGCAGCGTCACCGTGACCACCAGGATCATGAAGATGGCGCGGATCACCAGCAGCAGCAGCTGGCTCGACCGGGCCTCGCGGGCCAGGCGGATGGACACGGGCGCATCCCCCTGCGGTTCCGGCGTTCCGGTCGCCGGGGTCGCAGGCTCGGGGGCATCCGCGGCTCGGGAGGCGGTCTGCTCCATGGGCCGGCGATTGTACGAGTCACTTCGGGCCCGCTAGCATCGAACCGTTCACGATGTCGGAGGACGGTCGGGCCCGTCGGGTGGACGGCCCGTGAACCTGGTCAGGGCTTGACCGCAGCAGCCATAAGCGGCGTCGCCCGCGCCGGCGCCAGCCTGGCCGTCCTCCGCGTCGTCGTCCAAGGAGCAATCGTGGCCCGCAAGAGCAAGGACAACCCGCCGGCCGAGCAGCCTGCCGAGGGCTTCCTCATTGCCGGCGCGGAGCAGCCCGCGGAGTCGCCCCGGGGCTACACCGTGCTCGCCCGGCGCTACCGCAGCCGCAGCTTCGATGAACTGATCGGGCAGGAGAACATCGCCCGCACCCTGCAGAACGCCATCGCCATGGGCCGCACGGCCCATGCCTACCTCTTCTGCGGCACGCGCGGCGTGGGCAAGACCAGCATGGCCCGCGTCTTCGCGCGGGCCCTGAACGCGCCGAAGGACCTGCAGCAGTCGGAGGCCGTGGGCGACGGCATCCTGCGGGGCGAGGATCTCGACGTGATCGAGATCGACGGCGCCAGCAACCGCGGCGTGGACGACGCCCGGGACCTGATCGGCAAGGCGGGCATCGCGCCGGCTCGCAGCCCGTACCGCATCTACATCATCGACGAGGTGCACATG
>RFOC01000014.1 GCA_009926815.1 Planctomycetota bacterium | reverse complement strand
AGCAGCTTCTCGTCGCCGGCGATCACCTCGTTGGCGTTGGTCTCGAACGGAAGCCGGATGCTCAGTCCGAAGCTCGCCTCGCGGCGCGGGCCCTCGTGACCGGCCTTCATGATCCCGTCGCCGGCACCCGTGATGGCCATCCAGCTCTCGGCCGCGATCAGCTGACCGAAGGTGCGCGCCGCGTGATAGTCCGGGTGGGTGGCCGGCGTCCGCGCGCTGCCGAAGATGCTCACCTTGCGCACGCCGCGGTAGCGGTTGAAGAGTCGGTAGGCGCGGCGCATCTCCTTCACCGCCAGCTCGATCAGCTTGACCTGCCCCACATCCATGCCGTCGCCGAGCATCTTCATGGCGGTCAGGGCCAGTTCCTCCACGTGCCGCCGACGGCGGGCCTTCGTGGTGGGGCTGCCGTGCTCGTGCCCCTCGGCGGCCTCGCGGATCACGGCCCCGAGGCGGTTGCGGAGCGAATCCTCGTCCATGGGCGGGTCACGATGCGTGGTCATGGGTTCTCTCGATTGGCCACCTCGGGAGGGGGCGGCGTTCTGGTGCTCGGGTCCTCCCCGAGCGGTGGAAGGGGGGTCAGCCGGACATCGGGATCGGACGCCGATCCGGAGACATCGATCACGAAGAGCTGGTCGCTCGCGGCGCCGAAGAGGTCGCTGATGAGCGGGACCGTGCCGCGGTTGCGGAACCGCATGGCCACGTCCCAGGTGCGCAGATCCAGGGTGCCGTTGCCCAGCAGCTTGAGCGTGGGGCAGGTCAGGTCGAATCGATCGAAGCGGAGATCCGGGCCACGCAGATGGAAGCGGACATCCGCCGTGTCAAGACTGTCGGCCAGGGGAAGCATGAGCTGGGATGCCTGAAGCATGCGGAGCGTAAGCGGAAGTTCGCCCATCCGCGCCTGCGTGGCCTCGAGGCGGCCGATGCCGGTGGCTGGCGTGCCCGTTCCGAAGCCGCCCTCCAGGGAGATCGCGCCGCGAACGGATCCAGTGGCGCCGATGCCCGCCGACGCCTCGCCGCCTCGCACCAGGCCGGCCAGATCCGAGCCATCGAACGCGATCCGGACCGACCAGTGGTCCTCGGCGGGGTCCACGTTCGCGTCGCACAGCACCCGACCGCCGTACAGCGAGCCCTCCAGTCGATCGATGCGCGTGGGTCCGCCACCCGGGCCCACGTGAAGCAGGCCATCCACGCGCTCGACCAGTCGGCCCCGCACCAGGAACGAGCCATCCCCCAGGCCCAGACCGATGCGGACCGGCTCCGGCAGCGTGGGCCGGGCCAGCACGCCGAAGCTGGCGTGGATGCTGTCCAGATGCACGCCGGCGTCCAGGGCTGCGTCATCCAGGCGGATGGTGCCGGCCACGCCCACCGATGGATTCTCGGAGGACCAGCCCAGCAGTCGCAGGTCCGTGGCGACGGCGGATTCGGCGGCCAGGTTGATGGTCCGCAAGCCCTCGGCCAGCCCGTCGGGCAGGATCCCGCAGATGGAGGGATGCAGGGGCGAGAGATCGAACCGGAGCGCCATGTCCTCGGTGCGATCCGCCTCGGGTCCGATCGACAGGGCGCCGCCCACGGCGAAGGTGCCGCAGGTCAGCCGGGCGCGCAGCGGCAAGGGCCGCCCGCCCAGCGGATCGTGCACCAGCACCCGGCCTGGCGAGAGGCGAAGCTCCGCGCCCTCGCCCAGCGAGAGATGCGTGGACACGCCGCCTGGATCCCCGAACAGGTCGAATGGCCCCTCGATCTCCACGCCCCAGTCCGGTCGGTGGGGATCCCCCTGGGCATGACCCAGGTGCAGTCGACCCGACGCGTTGCCGGATGGATTCCATCGTTCGCACACCTCGGCGACGGCGTCGAGGCCGCCTGCGCGGAGGATGGTGGGCAGCAGGGGCGAGGCGAACGAGTCGATGCGCCACTCGGCCTGCAGGTCCTGCCGTCCCATCGCGCCCAGGGCGATCGCGCCATCGCCTCGGATGGATGCCAGATGCCGGCCCGCCTGGCTGGCGTCGATCTCGACGTCGATGAGGTCGAGCGTGGGGCCCTCGATCACCAGGTGACCGCAGCCCAGCTCGATTCGGCAGGGCTGGCCATCCGCATCCAGGTCGATGCCGGGGGTGGTGAAGGTGGCCCGCCGCATCTCGGGTCCGTCCGCCGGCTGCGTGAGCACGATGTCCGCATCGAACACGCCGCGCACCCTGCAGGCCTCCCATGTCTCGGTCGCCGTGGCCTCGAAGGCCTCGGGCAGCATGTGCGGCAGCCAGAGTCCCAGCGGCACATCGTCCAGACGCGCTCGAAGCCAGCGGTCGCGATGCCGCATGTCGGCGCCGCCCTCGGCCTCCACCCGACCCTCGCCCACGCGCCCCTTCAGCCAGGGCAGCCATGCGGAGCGCTCGGTCACGCGCGCCCGCGCGGTCACGCGGTCCATGTCGAAGCCCGCCGGCCACGGCAGGCCGCTCGTCTCGAGCAGGCGGTCGGGGCCGTCGCGCGGGGTGAAGGATCCATCGGTGAGGAAGACGTCCAGATCCAGCGTGGTGTCGCCCGTGGGACCGCTGCCGATGGCGCCGCTCACCGCCAGTTCGCCCTGCATGCCCAGGGCCTGCATGGCGCGGGCGATCTCGCTGCGGCGTCGGCCTGGCCAGTCCTGGACGCCCTGTCCGCCCGTGTTCCAGCTGTCCAGCGGAAGTGCCGCCATCAGCAGCGGGTTGATCCGATCGTGGGCCACCAGCAGTTGCAGGTCCGGCAGCGCGTCTCGCCCATCGCGCGCGCGGGGAATGCGGACCTCGCCATGGATCGTGCCCTCGCCGGAGCCCGCGGTGGTGAACCGCCAGCGTCCCTTGGGCAGCACGATCCGCTCGTCCTCCAGCTGGATGAGTCCTTCCTGCACGTCGATCGGGTAGGGGAAGCGGGTGCACAGCACCTTGGCGTCCTGCACGGAGATCGTGCCGGTGGTCTCCACATGGTCGCCACCGCCGCGGGGCCGGTGCACGCGGATGTCGAAGCGGCACGTGCCGCCGAGCTGCGTGCCCTGTTCGGGCAGCAGTCCCGACTCCACCAGGCTCTGCCGCATCGACCGCGCGAAGAGCAGCTCGAAGATGCGCCGGGGTCCGGGCTGGAAGGCGTTCTGCAGGGCCTCGTCGATCGGGGCCGGCGAGACGGTCTGCACCTGCAGGTCCACGCCCGCGTCATCCTCGGCACCGTCCACGCGACCGGAGATCAGGATGCCGCAGCCGCTGGAGCCCACCGCCTTGAGTTGCCGCACGAGGACCTGGTCGTCCTCGAACTCGATCTGCGCGTCCACGCCCGTCAGCGGGTAGTTGAAGTTGACGTAGGCCCCCTCGCCCTCGCGGATGCGGAGGGAGCCCTTGAGTCGCGTGTCGGGCACCGGAGAGCCCACGGGCGAGGGCGGGCGGCTGGCCTTCGCCGTGATCGCCAGGCTGCCCTGGCGCACGCTGAAGTTCTTCAGGATGTTCACCACCGTCAGCGGCAGTTCGACCACCCAGGCCTTTCCATCACGATCGTTGCGAAGCGTGAAGTCGGGGACCGAGGCCTCCAGATCGAAGCCGGCATGATCGATGGCCTGCAGGAACCATCGCTCGGCGTCGTCCATCGACGCGGGCGGAGGCGTCTGTCGGAAGTCCAGGCTGAGCGAGAGCGTCGCGGGCAGCGGAACGGCCACCTCCCGCGCTTCGGAGCGGAAGGGGCCCATGGGCTCCACCGGCACCACGGAGAGAAGGCGACCGGCGAAATCCTTCAGCGTGAGCCGGTCATCCTGGAAGAGCACGGTGCCGCGATCGACCGCCATGCGGGGCACGCCGACGGCCGTCTCGATCTCCCCCTCGCGGAACCGGCGCCACTCGCCTCGCACGCCGAAGTCCGCCAGGCTGATGGCCGCGTCCTTCAGGCTGAGCCGGGCCTCGCGCAGGGGTCGCTGGGGATCGCCACGGATCTGCAGGTCGGTGACGGAGCCCTTCACGCCCATGCGGTCCCAGCTCTGGCCGTAGAAGAGTGGAAGCAGGGGACGGATCGACGTGCCGAAGTCGATGCCCGGGATCCGGACCTCGTACGCGAAGGTCACCTCGTTCCACTCGCCATCCACGCGAAGGCCGTCCGCGCGATCGCGGGCCACCGGCTGGCTCGACAGATCGGTCTCCTCCAGTTCCACCAGCTCGAACGACATCTCGTGCGGGCCCGCGTCCAGCTTGTGCTCCATCCGCACGCGGAAGCCTCGCGTGACCTGCGACACCAGCGACTCGGAGCGACCCGCGTCCTGGCGGACGGCGTACGCCAGGTTCTCCACGCGAAGCACGCCGACGTGGATCTTGCTGGGTCGAAGCACCACCGAGGGCCCGAAACCGCCCGAGCTGGGCGTCAGCGCGGAGAGGTTGAAGAGGTGGGTGCCGTCGGGAAGATCCCGCTGCGCCAGGCGGAGCGTCGCCTCGCGCATCTGGAGGTCCTCGATGGTGATCCGTCCGATCAGCAGGTCCAGGGGGCGGAACGCCGAGCTGAATCCCTTGATCTCCAGCAGTCGATCGGCCGGTTCGCCCCAGCCGGGGGCGGTCACCGTGACCGATTCGGCGGTCAGGGTGCCCCAGCCGTCCCACTCCGCCTTCTCCACCTGGACCGGAACGCCCGTGGCCCGGGCCAGCGCGACGCCCGCGAGGATCGTGAGCACGGGCGGAGCCAGCAGCAGGAGCCAGACGCCCACGACGAGGACGAGCAGCGCCGTCAGGGGCCAGATGATCCTTCGGAAGGTGCGAGGAAGTCGCATGAGCGGTCGGGGACGGGCGACCCTGACAGTCTACGCGTGGCGGGCAGCACCTATGCTGCCCGCGTGGCCTCGATGCTTGTTCAACTTGCGGTGCAGGCACCGGTCGCCTCGGACGCTTCCGAGGTCGCGGGCATGTCCCGGCTGGTGGGCGGGCTGGGTCTGCTGATCGGCGTCATGCTGATCCTGGCCATTCCGCTGCTGCTCCTGGTGCGTGCGGCGTCCCGTCGGCGCCGCTTCGCGAGGTCCGCCGAGCGTGCCGGTGGTTCGATCGACGCGTGGGCGCTGGCCGGCCGTCGCATGGAGCCGGGGCCATGACGCCCCTGGCGCTGGTGACGGGCGGTTCGCGGCGCGTCGGCGCGGCCATCGCCATGGCCCTCGCGGACGCCGGCATGGATCTGGTGATCACCTATCGGCAGGATCGAGAGGGCGCCGAGGCCACCTGCAGGCGCATCGCCGCCCAGGGTCGCTCGGCACGCGCCGTGGAGCTGGACCTGGCCATGGTCACCTCGCCGGATGCCGTGGCCGCGGCGCTCGCGCTCGACCGCCTGGACGCGCTGGTGCTCAACGCGGCGGCCTGGCATGGCCAGCCCTGGTCCTCGTGGACGCATCACGACCTGGTCGGCACGCTGCAGGTCAATGCCGTGGCACCGCTGCTGGTGGCCCAGGCCATGCGGCCGCTCCTGGAGCGAAGTTCGCTTGCGGGCGGCGGGAGCATCGTGGCCATCGGCGACGCGCATGCCGCCGGCACCCCGGTGCGGGGCTACGCCGGCTACCTCATGTCCAAGGCGGCGCTGGCGCAGGCGGTGCAGCAGATGGCGGTCGAGCTGGCGCCCCGCATCCGCGCCAACACCGTGCTGCCCGGCGTGGTGGCATGGCCCGAATCGATCGACGAGGCGGCCCGCGCCCGCATCCTGGAGCGCGTGCCGCTGGGCCGAGCGGGAACCCCGGAGGACGTGGGCCGGCTGGTGCGCTTCCTGTGCCTGGAGGCGCCCTTCATCACCGGCGCCGCCATTCCCGTGGACGGCGGTCGCTCACTTCGCTGAGACATCTCCGGTTCGGGGCACGGCCAGCGTTCGCTCGATCGCCTGGGTGGCGGCCGGAGGAGCGCCTCGCTCGCGGGCGCGAGCCAGCCATGCCAGGGCGTCCTGGGGCATGCCTGCGGCGGCCAGGCATTCGGCCACGTGGATGCACGAGGCCCAGCCCGAGCCGGGTCGCAGGGCGATCCGCTCCATGGCGGTGGCGGCCTCGGCCGGACGGCCGCTCGCCATCAGCGAGAGCGACCATCGCTCGATGAGCGCCTCCGAGGCATCCGGCGCGGCCGCCAGTGGGCGGATCCACGACTCGGCTGCCGCGGCGTCGCCGCAGCGCTGCGCCAGCTCGGAGGCCTGCACCACCAGCGATGGGTCACCGGCGTGACCCTGGGCCACGGCCCGGACGATGGACAGGGCGTCCTCGGCGCGGTCGCACGCGGCCAGCGCCTCGGCCAGCGCCAGGTTCACGCTGGGATCGGTGGGGGCCAGGCGTCGAGCGGCCTCGGCAAGCGGCAGGGCCTCGGTGGGGCGGCCGAGCTGGCGAAGCGCGATCGAGATGTGCATGGGGTGCTGCGGATTCCCCGGTTGCAGCCGTTGCGCCGCGGTGTGCCGCCCCAGGGCGTCCTGCCACCGTCCGGCCGCCGCCGCGGTGATGCCGGCCGAGCTCTGCAGCCCTGGACTGGAGGGATCCAGGTCCGCGGCCACGCTCCACGCATCGGCGATGTCGCCCGTCGGGGATCCGGCTGCCATCCGCGCTCGGCCCAGCATCTCGGCGCCCAGCGGGTCCTGGGGCATGCTGCGGGCCAGTGACTCGGCGGCACGAAGCGCCTCGCCGGTCCGTCCCGCATCCAGCAGGCGCTCGATCGACTCGAGCGCCTGAAGGGTTCGCGTGGCCGATGGGGGCGGCGTGCCGGCCGGCTCGCGCTCCCCGCACGCACCGGCCGCGCTCGCGGCCAGAGCCAGCAGCAATCGTGCGAGGGCTGGATACCATCGGGTTCTCATGACGCAGGCCCAGGCCGAGCACGCCGCTGATCGGGCGCCCGACGCGACCGGGTTGGCGAAATCCTACCGCCCGCAGGACGAGGAGCCGCGCATCCGCCAGCGATGGCTGCAGTCGGGCTGCTTCGCCTCCCAGCCCGGGTCGAGCCGATCCCCGTACTGCATTCTCATCCCGCCGCCCAACGTGACCGCGGCGCTCCACCTGGGCCATGCCCTGAACAACTCGATCCAGGACGCGCTGGCCCGGCACGCCCGCATGAAGGGCATGGATGTGCTGTGGATGCCGGGCACGGACCACGCCGGCATCGCCACCCAGACGGTGGTCGAGAAGCGTCTGGCCCTGAAGGGGAAGCGTCGCACGGACTTCACCCGCGAGGCCTTCGTGGCGCAGGTGCAGGCGTGGAAGGACGAGTACGAGGCCACCATCCTGAGCCAGCTGCAGGAGATGGGCGCCAGCTGCGACTTCGGTCGCACCCGCTTCACCATGGATCCCGTCTGCGCGGCGGCCGTGCGGGCGGCCTTCCACCGTCTCTTCGACGAGGGGCTGATCGAGCGAGGGCGCAGGCTGGTCAACTGGGACCCGGCCACGCGCACGGCGCTGGCCGATGACGAGGTGGAGATGAAGGACGTGGATGGCCGCATGTGGTACCTGCGGTATCCGCTGGAGGACGGCAGCGGTCACGTCACCGTGGCCACCACGCGGCCGGAGACCATGCTGGGCGACACGGCGGTCGCCGTGAACCCGCGCGACCCGCTCGCCGCGTCGGTGCGAGGCAAGCGCGTGCGCCTGCCGATCGTGGGCCGCGTGATTCCCATCGTGGAGGATGACTACGTGGTCATGCCGGTGTCGCGGGGCGGTGACCCGGCCGACGCCAAGGCGCAGGTGGCCAGCGGCTTCCTGAAGGTGACGCCGGCGCACGATCCGAACGACTGGGAGATCGGGATCCGGCACGGTCTCGCCGTGGTGAACGTCATGGGGCCGGATGGCGCGATCAGCGATCGGCACGGCTGGACGGATGTGTCGCCCGAGGCGAAGGCGCTCGTGGGTCTGTCGCGAGACGAGGCCCGCAAGGCCGTGGTGGACCGGTTCCGCCGCGACGGCCTGCTCGAGGACGAGAAGCCGTGGAAGCAGACGGTGGGCCACAGCTATCGCAGCGGGGCCCGCATCGAACCGTGGCTGAGCGAGCAGTGGTTCGTGAAGGTGACCGATGACCGTCTGCGAGGGGCCGCGCTCCGCGCCATGGAGCCTGCGCAGTTCGATGGCGAGGCGCCCGCCGGTCAGGCGCCCGGCGATGGCGGTCTCCGCTTCTATCCCGCCCGCTACGCGAGGACCTTCCAGCAGTGGCACGAGAACCTGCGCGACTGGTGCATCAGCCGTCAGCTGTGGTGGGGGCACCGGATCCCGGTGTGGAGCCGACCGGCCGCCGGAGAGGGCGCAGCGGTGGGTGCCGCGGCGCCCGCGGGCGGCGCCATGGTGCCCGTGGCCAGCGCCTGGGCGAACCGGGGCGCCAGCCACCGGGTGCGGCGACGCGATGACGGAACGCTGGAGGAGTTGCTCTGCCTGCCCGAGGGGGGCGATGCCCTGGTGGCGGAGATCGAGGCCGCAGGCTTCGTGCAGGACGCGGACGTGCTGGACACCTGGTTCAGCAGCGCGCTCTGGCCCATGAGCACGCTGGGCTGGCCCGATCCGAAGGCCTTCGGCATGCAGGGACTGCTGGAGCGCTACAACCCCAGCGCGGTGCTGAGCACCGCGCGCGAGATCATCACGCTGTGGGTGAGCCGGATGACCATGTTCAACCGGCACTTCCTGGGCGGCAGGGTTCCCTTCCGCCACGTCTTCATCCATCCGGTGATCCAGGACGGCTTCGGGCAGCGGATGAGCAAGAGCCTGGGCAACGGGCTCGATCCTCGCGACATCATCCATTCGCATGGCGCGGATGCGCTCCGCTACACGCTGCTGGACATGACCACCGACACGCAGGACCTCCGGGTGCCGGTGGAGATGGTCGATCCGCACAGTGGCGAGTCCTTCACGCCCGAGTTCACGCGAGCGCCCAGCGGACACCAGGTGGCGGCTCCGTTGCAGCGGAGTCCCCGGGATCCCGCGAAGTCCATGGTCAGTTCCTATGGCGCCGCCAGCGGGCTGGCCACGCCCAGCGAGAGGGAGCCTCTGGCCCGAAACACCAGCAGTCGCTTCGATCTGGGCCGGAACCTGGCCACCAAGGTGTGGAACGCGGCCCGTTTCGTGCTTGCCAATGCGCCGGCACCCGCCGCCAGCGTGCGCCGAGCCGATCTGGATCGTCTGGATCGGTGGATCCTCTCGCGTGTGGCGCGTGCGGTGCGGCTGGCGGATGCGGCGCTCTCGGAGTACCGCTTCAGCGACTACGCGGCCGCCTGCTACGACCTGCTGTGGCGCGACTTCTGCGATTGGTACCTCGAGGCCGCCAAGCCCTCGGCGAAGCAGGATCCGCGCCGCCAGGCGGTCATGCTGGCGGTGCTCGATGCGGTGACGCGGCTGCTCCATCCAGCCATGCCCTTCGTCACCGAGGCCCTCTGGCCCGCGGTGCAGGCCCGTCGCGCGGGCGGCACCGTGGAGGGGCTCGCGCTTGCCGGGTCGGAGCTGCTTGCGGTGGCCGCGTGGCCGCAGTGTGCCGACGAGCTTCAGGATGCCGCCGCCGAGGCGGACTTCCAGCGACTGCAGGGACTGGTGAACGCCATCCGCAACATCCGCGGCGAGCGTCAGGTGCCGCCCAAGCGCCGGGTCATTCTGCATGCATCCTCGGGTGCCCGGGCGCTGGTGTCCGGCTGGAACGGCCTGGTGGAGGCGCTCGCCGGCCTCGAATCCGTGCAGGAAGCCAGGTCGACCCGGGGCAGCGGTTCCGCGGCGTTCCCCTTCGAGGGAGAGGAGTGCTGGATCGACGGGCTGGTGGATCAGGCCGACGCGGGCGCCGAACGATCGCGTCTGGAGAAGGTCATCGCCGATCGGCGTCGTGCCGTGCAGGGCTACCAGGGCAAGCTGGGCAACGCGGGCTACGTGGCCAAGGCGCCTCCCAAGGTGGTCGAGGAGACCCGCGCCATGCTGGCGGCGGCCGAGGCCGATCTGGCCGCGGCCGAACGGGCCCTGGCCGAGCTGGGACGGGCATGAGGCTCGCGGGCACCATCGCGCTGTTCGCGGCGATGATGGCGGCCTGTTCCGCGCCTCGTTCGGTTCCGGCCACCACCAGCGCCACCGAGGCTCCTCGACCGGCCGCCGTCTCGGGCACGGCGCCCGTCGCCCCGCTGGCGAGCGTGGTTCGAAGCTCCACCCCGTGGGACGAGGGCGGCGGTCCCGGCGAGCGCGTCCGCACGAACCACTACAACCTGCACCTGGCCGTGAAGGATCCGGTCTTCCGCGGGCAGTTGCCCGCCTACATGGAGGCATGCCTCTCGGCCTATGCAGGCGCACTGGCGCCGCTGCCCATGCCCGGGGAGCCGATGGACTTCTACGTCTTCGCGTCCCGGCCGCCATGGGAGCGATGGACCCGTCGAACGCTCGGCGAGGATGCCGAGATCTACCTCGGGCTGGGTCGAGGCGGCTTCACCACGGATGGCACCAGCGTGCTCTACGACCTGGGTCGGGTGGACACCCTCACCATCGCCGCGCACGAGGGCTGGCACCAGTTCAGCCAGCGCACCCTGCGCACGCCGCTGCCCACCTGGATGGAGGAGGGACTCTCCTGCTGGATGGAGGGGACCCGACTGACGCGCGAGGGAACCCCCTCGGCGTTCCGGCCCTGGCGCAACTTCGAGCGATGGAACGAGCTGCGCACCGCGGTGCGCGAGGATCGGCTCATTCCGCTGGGCGAACTGCTGGAGTCCTCGCCCCAGCAGTGCCTGGAGCGCGGCACCGACGACCTGCTGACCTACTACGCCCAGACCTGGGCCCTGGTGCATTTCCTGCACGAGGGCGCGCAGGGCCGCTATCGCGACGCGCTTCGGCAGTTGATCGGGGATGCCGCGTCCGGCGCGCTGGCGGGTCGGCTGGCGGCGAGCACCGCCATCCCGGATGCGGCGGCGCGGCGACGCGCCTCGCGCAGCCGTCTGGGGCGACTGGTGATCCTGGAGTACTTCGACCGGGATTTCGAGGCCTTCAGCGCCGCCTACGACGCGTTCCTCGCCGACATCACGCGTCGAGGCGCGGGAGATCGCATCTATCGGGGCGAGAATCCCCTGACCGCGCCTGCCTCGGCAGCGCCAGGCACGCCGCCACCGAGGTGATCAGGGAGAGCCCGAGCGCGGGAGCCGGTCCCGACACCTGCCAGATGGCGCCCACGCCCACGCTGGCCAGCAAGGCGCACGCACCCATGCAGCCGAAGGCCACGCCCATGGCGGTGCCTCGTCGCCCCTGCGGCGCCGCGTCGGCCACGAGCGCCTTGCCCACCCCGTCATGGCAGGCGATGGCCAGGCCGTAGACGCACAGCAGGGCCACGCACTGACCGCCGTCCTGCGCCAGGCCGAAGCCCAGGTACACCAGTCCCTGCAGCAGCCAGCCCGCCACCAGCAGGTGGTTTCGGCCCACGCGGTCGGAGAGCCTGCCCGCCGGCCACGCCGCGGCCGCGTAGACCAGGTTGAACAGCGCGTACGCCAGGATCACCTGCACCGGATCCAGGCCCAGTTCCGCGGTCCGCAGCAGAAGGAAGGCGTCGCTGGAGTTGCCCAGCGCGAACAGGCAGAGCGCCAGCGTGGTCCGCCAGAACCTTCCATCGAGCGGCGCGGGCCCGGGTGCGGGGTCCGTCGCCGCGCGGATCGGCACGGGATCCGGCGCAGGCTCGCGCAGCATGAAGGTCAGCAGCCAGCACGCGAAGCCGGCCAGCGCCGCGGCGGCCAGCGCTCCGCGCCACGCCGGCGCGGATTCGGGCGTGGCGGAAGCGCCGAGCAGGCCCAGCAGTCCGGCCGCCAGCAGCGCTCCCAGCAGTCCGCCCGCCGTGTCCATGGCGCGATGCACGCCAAACGCGTGGCCGCGGATCGACGGATGCACCGCATCGGCCAGCAGCGCATCCCGCGGCGTGGTCCGAATGCCCTTGCCCAGTCGGTCGAGCACACGACCCGCGCCGACCATGGGCCACAGCGTGGCCATGGCCACGATCGACTTGCCCAGCACCGGCAGGCCGTACCCCCAGCGGATGTAGGGAACGCGTGTGCCGGCGCGGTCACTGTGCCATCCGGAGATCGCCTTCATGGCGGTGACCACGGCCTCGGCGGTGCCCTCGACCACCCCCAGGGCCACGGTGCCCGCGCCAAGCACGCCGGTGATGTAGAGCGGCACCAGGGGCGTGGTCATCTCGCCGCTCACGTCGGCGAGCAGGCTGATCCAGCCGAGCAGGACGACCTGGCGCGGGAGACGCTGCATGCGAAAGGTGGGGAGGGGATTCGAACCCCTGAGACCCTTGCGGGCCTAGCCGATTTCAAGTCGGCTGCGTTCAACCGCTCTGCCACCCCACCGGGGTGGGAGCATGCTAGAGGTTCCCGCCCTGCGGCGGCAGCCCCGTGGATCCCGTCGCGCGCTCCAGTGCAGTGGTCAGCCGACGGTTCTCCTGCTCCAGCGCCTCGATCCGGCGGCGCGTCTCGGATTCGCGTGCCGACGTGATCGCCCGCTGGCTCGACTGCTGCGCCGTCATCATGAGTCGGTGCGTCATCAGCAGGTCGATGAGCGGATCGTTGGGAGGCAGCATGCCCGCGGCCAGACCCAGCTGGGCCAGTCGCTCCAGTTCGGTCACCCACAGGCTCCCCGCGAAGATGAGGCCTTCGCCGTGCGGATCCGGCACGAAGCCGCCTCGGATCTGGATGAAGGGCTCGTCCAGGCGAAGGATCACCAGCCGGTTGTCCAGCTCCTGCGTCACGGCCTCGAACGTGGGCTGGCTGGGTTCGGGCTGGATGGTGAAGCGCTGCATGAGGGCTTCGCCTTCCTTCAGGCCCGGCGCCACCCGCCGCAGCAGCGGTCCGATGCGGACCATCCGGAGCGAGGCATCCACCGTCACGTGGAACGGCAGGAGCCTGTCGATCAGCCGGAGCCAGTCGCGGTCATCGCTCACCACGACACCTCGAAGACGTCGGTGTGGGAGCCCTCCGCGCGTGGCACGGTCAGGCGCACCGTGGGCTCCAGTCCGAACTTTCGACCCAGCCCCTTCACCAGCCCGATCACGAGCGGCGCCAGTCCCGCACGCCTGGACGTGTAGGCCAGCGTCAGGCCGCGTTCGCGCCGTTCGCTCACGCGGAACGACGGCGGCTGCAGCTGGGGCATCATGAGCGCGATTCGGACGTGCATGGCGTCGAGCTGGGCCAGGGCATCGGCGAACCCGGGTCCGAGCTGGTCCAGCAGGCTGCCGTATCCCTTCTGGGCCGTGAACTCCACCCAGTAGGCGCCGACCGCCTCGACCAGGTCGCCCGCCTCCCGGCCCGTGACCTGGCAGGCGGCGCCCACCAGCTGGAAGGTGAGCGCGTCGGGATAGGTGTGCAGCGGAGCGAATTCGGTCTCATGGAAGCCCGCGGCGGTGCGCACGCGCGTCCACGTCTCGGCGCCGAGCTGGTGGGTGAGGTAGTCCTGAATGGCCTGATTCACGAGTCCGTACATGCGGGCGGTCCTTGCGGGTTGTGCGCGTTCAAGCGAGTTCCCCGGATCAGCTGGACGATCGGCTCAGCAGCGCCCACGCCAGCAGCAGGCAGGCCAGCAGCGACCCGCACGCCACGCCGGTGGCGGCCAGAAGCCAGAGATGCAGGCGGCCCTGGATGCGCTCCAACGCCTCCTCACGCTCGCGCGTCTGCTGCAGGATGGATTCCAGCGCGTCCGCGTTGCGTCGCTGGCCCGTGGCCAGCTCGCCGATGCCGCCGCTGAGGCTGGTCACGCCATCCGCCACGCGCTGCGCGGCCTGGTGGTTCAGGTCGAGCTGCTGCTGGACCAGTCCGAAGGTGTCGACCTGGTGGCCCACCCCCTCGGCGATCCGACGAAGCATGTCCTCGATGGTCTGGTCACGCGCTCGCTGCTGCACCAGCGCGGTGGTGAGGGCCTCGCCCAGGCGCGCCTGCTGGCGAGCCATCTCCGGCAGACTCTGCAGGCTGGCCGGAAGGCGTTCGAGGACCGCGAGGATGGCTCGGCGGTCGGCTTCCTCGCCACGCAGGTGATCGGCCATGGCCATCAGGGCGTTGGCCACGGCAGCCGGCTCCGGCGGCCGGGGCGCAGGTGGCCTCTCGACGGGCGGCGGACCCATGAACAGCCTCCGCATGGTGGCCAGCACGGTCATCGGCGGCGAGTGTAGCGGCCATCGCCCGCACCCACCGCCTCTTAGCATGAGGTGGTGTCTCGTCCCTGGCTGTCTCTTGGGCTGCTTCTGGTGCTGGTCGGGTGCGACCGCGCGGAGCCGGCCGCGCCGGCCCCGGACGCGTCGCCGTCCGTCGTTTCACTCTCGCCCGCGGTCACGTCGACGCTGGTGGAGATGGGTCTCGCCGGGCGACTTCGGGGCCGCACGCCGTGGTGCGTGACCGTGGTCGATGTTCCGGTGCTCGGTTCCATGGATGACGTCGACCTTGAACGGCTGGTCGCCACGGATCCGGACCTGATCGTGGTGCAGCGCACGGTGAGGGGACCTCCGACCGAATTGCTGCAGGCCGCAGCCGTGCACGGTTGGCAGGTGGAGCAGGTGCCGTGCGAGTCGCTCCGCGACATGCGCGAACTGGGCCCGCGGCTGGCCGCCCTGATGGGCGAGGCCGGGGCCGCCCACGGGCTCACGACGCGTTGGGATGGCCTCACGCGTCCGCCCGCGGGCATGCGGCCGGGCGAGCGTGTGGCGATGCTCCTTCCGGGGCCCGAGTTCCGCGCCTTTGGCGCCGGCAGCTACCTGGCGGACCTCTGGCACGCGTGGGGGGGCCGGACATGGCCGGACATGGCGGGGTGGCCGGCGGTGCAGCTGGAGGATGTGGTGGCCGCGAAGCCCGACCGCGTGATCGTGGTCGGGGGACAGGCGCCCGAGGCGCTGGTGTCGGCCCTGGTCTCGCGGGGCATTGCAGTCGAGAGTCTTCCGGACGCCGGCCTGCTGCGGCCCGGCCCTGAACTGCTTGAGGCCGTCGAGGCGTGGCGCGGGCGACTGGAGCGTGCCCCGTGAGAGGCGGTCGCGCCTGGTGCATCCTGCTCGTGGCCTTCGCGGCCTTCGCCGTGATGCGCCTGATGCTGTTCCGAGGTCTCGATGGATCGTTGGCCTGGGGCTGGAATCCCGAGGTGGCGGGCCTGCGCGTGCAGGCCGTGCTGTCCGCCTGCGTGGCGGGCGCTTCCCTGGCGCTCTCGGGTCTTCTGCTGCAGGGCATGCTTCGCAACCCGCTGGCCTCGCCCTTCGTGCTGGGATTGAGCACGGGTTCGCAGGCGGCGGTCGCGCTGGCCTTGCTGGTCGCCTGGAAGGCGGGGATCTCGCTGCCGCGAGGCGTCGAGGTGCCGGTGGCCACGCTGGGCGCCGCCGTTGCGCTGCTGGCCTGCATGGCGTTCGGTGTGCGGCGGGACCGTGGCCTGGATCCCGTGTCGCTGGTGCTGGCCGGCGTGGTGGTGGCTTCCATCGCTGGAAGCCTGGCCACGCTGTGCGAATGGCTGCTGCCCGCCGGGGACCGGAGTTCGCTGCTGGCGTGGTCGCTCGGACGGATTCCGGAGCAGCCGGATCCCGCCCTTCTCCAGGTGGCCGCGGCCATCGCCGTGGGTGTGGGCGTGGGTGCATCGCTGCAGGGTCACCGGCTGGATGCCATGCAGTTGTCGGATGATGAGGCGCAAGCGGTGGGGGTCTCCCTTCCGTGGGCCAGACTGGCGGTCGTGCTTGCCTCGAGCCTGCTCGCCGCCGCGGCCACCGCGCTGTGCGGGCCGCTGGCGTTCGTGGGCCTGGTGGCGCCGCATGCGGCACGGTCCCTCATGGGCGGTTCGCATCGGCGCACGGTTCCCGCGGCGCTGGTCGCGGGCGCGGCGCTGCTGGTCCTTGCGGACGCCGCACGGCTGCTGATTCCCATCGATGGGGGCGGCCGCCTGCCCGTGGGGGTGGTGTGCGCGCTTGCGGGTGGTCCAGCCTTCCTCATCCTGCTTCGACGCGGCGCGGCCAGGAGCTGGACGCCATGAGCCTGGTGCTCGAGCACCTGCAGGTTCGCCTGGATCGCTTCACGCTGGGCGAACTCTCGGTTCATCTCCCGGCTGGGCAGGTGACGGCGGTGCTGGGACCCAACGGGTGCGGCAAGTCCACGCTGCTTCGCGCGGCCGTGGGGGTGCAGGCGCCGCGATCCGGTGCGGTGCGGCTGGCTGGCGAGGACGTGCATGGCCTGGCCGCCGCGGAGCGGCCCGCACGGATCGCGTTCGTGGCGCAGCGACCCGCGGTGCCGCCGGGCATGCAGGTCGAGGCGTCGGTGCGCCTGGGACGGCTTCGGCTCCCTCGACACGATGCCGTGGTCATGGAGGCCATGCGCCAGGTCGGCGTGCTCGAACTGGCGCAGGCCCGGCTGGACGCGCTCTCCGAGGGACAGCGTCACCGCGCGGCCATGGCCCGAGCGCTGGCCCAGCGCAACCCCATGCTGCGGCTGATCGCGGTTGATGAACCCACCGCCTCGCTCGATCCCGGCTGGTGCGGCGAACTGGCGGGCCGTCTGCGGGGACTCGCCTCCGAGGGACTGGTGGTGGTGGCGGCCACCCATGATCTGGCCTTCGCGGCAGCCTGCTGCTCGCACGCCGTGCTGCTCAGGGCCGGGCGTCTGGTGACTTCGGGACCCTTCGATGCGGTCGTGACCCCCGAGGCCATGACGGAGCTCTTCGGTCAGCCCTTCGAGCGACTGGCCTGCCCGGATGGCCGGACGGTGGTCGCGCCGCGATGGCGTTGAGGGCGTCGGCTACGATCCTGGCCATGAGCTGGGTCCCCCTGGTGATGATCATCGGCATCGGGTTGGTGAACCTGGTGCTGCGCATCATGTCCAATCGGGGCGGCTCGAGCACCTCCTCGGTCCGCCCGGGCAAGGGCGATCTGGCGGCACTCGAGGCGTTGGCGGATCGCATGGCCAGTGATCGGCGACGCTCGGGGGGCTCGCCTGCGCCTCGCCCGGTGGCCACGGTCTCGGAGGGTGCAGTGGTTCGGCGAGTGGTTCGGGCCGGCCCCGGAGTGCCTCCTTCTTCACCCGTGGCGAAGGTTCAACGGGCCGCGCCGCAGCCGGCGCCGGAGCAGGGGATGCCCAGGCCGGGTCCAGCGGTGGTGGTGGCCGCGGCTGTCGCGTCTCCGCGAGCGGTTCGTCCGGTGGCCGCACCGCAGCCGACGGCCCTCAAGCCGAAGGATCGGCGGTGGTTGCGCAACGGCATGGTGGCCTCGATCCTGCTGGGTCCGCCGAAATCGCTGGAATCCTGAAGTCGGCACGATCGACGCAATTGGCATGCGTATCCGGGCTGATTCGGCTATGATCCCGACCCTCGCGGCAGGGATGCCACGGGATTCCACGAGGAGAATCGACGCTCATGATCGACATTCGAAAGCTGAAGGAGCTGGTCCGGCTGATGACCAGCAATGACCTGGTTGAACTGGATCTGCGCGACAAGGACGAGCAGGTCACCCTTCGGCGGCCCACGCCCATGGTGGCTCCGCAGGTGATTCACGCCCCCGTGGCCATGCCCGCGGTCCAGGCTCCGGCGGCCGCCCCGGCCACTGCGGCCGCAGCTCCCGCCGCTGCACCGCCCGCCAAGGACAGCACGGCCGGTCTGCTCAAGGTCGAGAGCCCCATGGTCGGCACCTTCTACGCCTCGCCGGCCCCCGAGAAGCCCGCCTTCATCGCCGCGGGCGCAAGCGTGGGTCCCGACACCGTGGTCTGCCTGGTGGAGGCCATGAAGATCTTCAACGAGATCAAGGCGGGCGTCTCCGGAACCGTCGAGCGCGTGCTGGTGAAGAGCGGCGATCCCGTGGAATTCGGGCAGCCGCTGTTCCTGGTGAAGCCTTCCTGAGCGGAGCCTGACCATGTTCAAGCGCATCCTGATCGCCAACCGCGGCGAGATCGCCCTGCGCGTGATCCGCGCGTGCCGTTCGCTGGGCATCAGCCCCGTCTGCGTCTACAGCCAGGCCGACAAGGACGGGCCGTGGCTGGAGCAGGCGGACGCGAAGGTCTGCATCGGACCCGGTCCATCCAAGGACAGCTACCTGCGCATCGAGCGCATCATCGCCGCTGCCGAGGTGACCGGTGCCGATGGCATCCATCCCGGCTACGGCTTCCTGAGCGAGAACGCGCACTTCGCCGAGGTGTGCCGCGACTGCAACATCACGTTCATCGGCCCGAGCCCCGAGGCGATGAGCGCCCTGGGCGACAAGGTGAACTGCAAGCGACTGGCCCGGGCCACGGGCACGCCAGTGTTTCCCGGCACCGAGGGCGGCATCGAGGACATCGAGGAGGCCGCGAAGGTGGCCGCGGAGATCGGCTACCCCGTGATCATCAAGGCGGCCGCGGGCGGTGGTGGCCGCGGCATGCGCGTGGCCCGCGACGAGGCGCAGCTGCGCGATGGCGTGGGCAAGGCCCAGCAGGAGGCCCTGGCGGCCTTCGGCAACGGCATGGTCTACGTGGAGAAGTACCTGGAGAACGCCCGGCACTTCGAGGTGCAGACCATCGGCGACAGCCACGGCAACTCGGTGCACCTCTTCGAGCGCGACTGCAGCAGCCAGCGAAGGCACCAGAAGCTGGTCGAGGAGGCCCCGAGCCCCGGCGTGGACCCGAAGAAGCGCGACAAGGTGTGCGAGAGCGCGGCCGCGCTGATCCGCA
>RFOC01000130.1 GCA_009926815.1 Planctomycetota bacterium | reverse complement strand
GGCGACCAGCTGGCCTGGCTGGGACGAACGGGTTGAGAACCTGGCGAACTTCGACATCCCGGCGACCTGCTCGTTGCCCCTCTCCCGGCAGGGGGTAGACTTCCTCGCACCGACTGGAGGATCCGGTCGCTGCAGGAGGTTCCGTCAGGATGACTGCCCTCGCGTCGGCGCTCGACGCTCGCGTGCTCGTGCTGAACCGGCTCTACGGCGCCATCCGCGTCGTCGACGCTCGCCGTGCCTTCACCCTGGTCTGCAAGCAGGTGGCCGAGATCGTCTCGGTCGAGAACGGCAGTTACGTCAGCTACGACATCAACTCCTGGACCGAGGCCGCGGAGTTCCAGCGGCAGTTCGAGCATGACCAGCACGACTGGCTGCAGACCACTCGGCTGGTCATCGCGGTGCCGAAGGTGATCCGCCTGCTCGGCTACGACCGCTTCCCCAAGGAGCAGGTCAAGCTGAATCGACGCAACATCTACGCCCGCGACGGCAACCGCTGCCAGTACTGCGGCAAGCACTTCAGCACGCGCGAGCTCACGCTCGATCACGTGGTGCCCCGCGTGCAGGGCGGCGGCAACACCTGGGAGAACCTGGTCTGCGCCTGCGTGAAGTGCAACGCCCGCAAGGGTGGTCGCACGCCCACCGAGGCCGGCATCCGGCTGATCCGGCCCGCGGTGAAGCCCAAGCGAAACCCGGCGATCGCCGTGCGACTGGGCAGCCCCAAGTACCAGAGCTGGAAGGCCTTCCTGGACGAGGCCTACTGGACGGTCGAGCTCACCTGAAGCAGGCAACGGGGCCGGGCGGACGCCAACACGAATCCAAGGGATTTCGGGTGCAAGATGGGCCTGAAGTCGGACTGTCGCAAAAAGTCGTCCGCGGCGTTTACGACTTATAACCGCACATTTTATTTGGCCTGATTTGACGTGACAGCCAGATTGCTGCATTCTGCGTCCGTGGCTCGCCGCAATCCCATACCCCTGACAGCGGCAATGCAGAGCCTGCTCGACCAGCTCGACGCCCTGGGGCCGAAGCCGTCGATCACAGGCATTCAGAGGGCGCTCGAGCAGGCCAACCTGACCCAGGCCGACCTCGCCCACTTCGTCAGGACCGACACTCGCCGCTACCACCGCGGCCGGGTTGCGTGGCGGCCCTCGCCCTCCTTCGAGGTGCTCGTCATGACCTGGCTCCCCGGCCAGTGCAGCCCGCCGCATGACCACGGCGGCTCGATCTGCGCCATGCGGATCATGGCCGGCCGCGCCTTGGAGCGCACCTGGCACGTCGCCGAGGACGGACTGGCCGATCCCTGGATGGACGAGACGTTCGACACGGGACGCACCGTGGCCGGCGACGACGCAAGCGTGCACAGCGTGCACAATCCAGCAACCGATGGGCCGCCCATGGTCACGCTGCATGTGTATGCACCCCCGCTCCGCGACTACCGTCGCTTCGTGGCCCGTCCCGATGCTCCCGGAGGTCCCGTGCGATTGACCGAAACGGGCCCGGCACGATCGGTGTGCATCATCGGAGGCGGCTTCAGCGGCGTGGCCACCACGGTCCAACTGCTGAACCACCACCGTGGCACCGATCGCCTGCACGTGCACCTGATCGAGCGGCGCGGCACGGTCGGCGAGGGCGCCGCCTACGGCACTCGCGAACCTGAGCACCTGCTCAACGTGCCCGCTCGCAACATGGGTCTTCCCGCGGAGGATCCCACCCACTTCCTCCGCTGGCTGCAGGGGCGCCATCCCGAGGCCGGGCCCGCCACCTTCGCGCCGCGGCAGCTCTACGGCGCCTATCTGCGGGAGACGCTGGACGCCTCCATCCGTGCGGCCGCCGGCCACGCCACCGTCTCCATGCACCTGGACGAGGCCCGCCGCGTGGTCCGCAGGCCTGACGGCGGATGGCTGGTGCATCTGGCTCGCGGCGAATCGATCGAGGCGCAGGTGGTGGTGCTGGCATCCGGACACCGACCTCCCAGCGATCCGCTGGCGGGCCGATGGGAGGGCTCGCGACATCGCTGGATCGCCGATCCGTGGCGGCCGCACGCGGTCGCCGACATCCAGCCCGATGAGCCGGTCGCCATCGTTGGAAGCGGCCTCTCCGCCACGGATGTCCTGCTGAGCCTGACGGGTGAGCGTGCTCCGAAGCGGACCGCACCCATCTGGATGCTCACGCGCCGAGGCCTGCTGCCGAGGGTGCACCACGATCCGCCGCAACCCGCCGCGGATCTCTCCAGGGTGGTCGAACCGCTCCTGGCCCGGGATCGACTGGCCGCGCTGCAACTCCTGCGCTGGCTTCGCGACCAGCTGGATGGCACGCGGGACTGGCGACACGTGATCGACGGCCTTCGCCCGCACACCGCGGCCCTGTGGCAGCGAATGCCCACGGCCGAACGCGCCCGCTTCATCCGCCATCTCCAGGGATTCTGGGAGCCGCATCGGCACCGGACCGCGGCCTCCGTGGGCCGGCATGTGGAGCGCATGCTGGGTGATGGCTCGCTGCAGGTGGTGCGGTGCCGGGTCGAGCGCGCGAAGGCCTCCGATGACGCGGTGGACCTGACCGTGCGAGCGTGGCGCCGAGGCCAGACGCACCAGTCCCGTGCGTTGCACGCGGCATGGGTGATCAACTGCACCGGACCCGCGGCCGCGCAGCAGGGTGATGCGGATCCCGCGGTGCGGTCGCTGATCGACTCCGGACTGGCACGGCCGGACCCGCTCGGACTGGGGCTCGAGACCTCGCCGGAGGCCGCCATCCTGGATCACGGCGGCCGCCCCCAGCCGGATCTGCTGGTGGTCGGCACGCTTCGAAAGCCGGACCTCTGGGAGAGCACCGCGGTCCCGGAACTTCGAGAACAGGCCGCCAGGGCCGCTCAGGGGGCCCTTCGAGCCCTTTTCACTCGATAACGGACCCCCGGTTCGCCCACCCTGCTTCCGAATTCGACAGTCAAGGGGTGCCCCGTCCCGGCCGATGCAGGAGGGGCACGCGTTGACCATGCCTCCGCCCACCTCGTCATCCTCGAGCGACCAGCCCACCTCGCCCTTCTGCGGCGAGCCCGAGGGCGCCGTGCCCGTCGATCTGGAGCGTCTCGGTCCGGGATCCAGGCTCGGTGGCTTCACCATCACGCGACTGATCGGCAGCGGCGGCATGGGCCGCGTGTACGAGGCCCGGCAGGAGAGCCTGCACCGAAGCGTGGCCGTGAAGGTCATGAGTCGGCGCAGCGACGGCGCGCGCCGACGCTTCGACTTCGAGGCCCAGGTGCTGGCGCGCCTTCGTCACCCCGGCATCGCCCAGATCCTGGAGGTGGGCCTGTGGGAGGCGGGTGGCGGCGTGCCCTGGTTCGCCATGGAGTACGTCGCCAATGCCCGCTCCATCACCGAGTACGCGGCGCCCCTGCGCGTGCGCGATCGGCTCTCGCTGTTCCGCCACGTGTGCATGGCGGTGGCGCATGGACACCAGCGCGGCGTGATCCACCGCGATCTCAAGCCGGGCAACATCCTGGTGGACGGCTCGGGTCAGGTGAAGGTGATCGACTTCGGCGTGGCTCGCACCACCGACAGCGACATGGCGATCACCACCATGCGGACCGACGTGGGGCAGCTGGTGGGCACGGTGCAGTACATGAGCCCGGAGCAGTTCGATGCCGACCCGCACGATCTGGACATCCGCAGCGACGTGTACGCCCTGGGCGTGATCCTGCATGAACTGCTGGCCGGACGGCCTCCGCACGACCTGCGACGCGTGTCGGTGCACGAGGCGGCCCGGATCGTGCGCGAGGAGGAGCCGCCCCGCCTCTCGACCGGCGGCCGCTCGATGCCGCACGACCTGGACCTGATCGTTCGCAAGGCCATGGCCAAGGATCGTGCCCTTCGCTACGGCACCGCCATGGACCTGGCCGAGGACATCGATCGCTTCCTGCAGGGCCGCGCCGTCTCGGCGCGGGAGCCCGGGGTGTGGGAGACGCTGCGATGGGCGGCACGGCGCCACCGCGCCATGGCTGGCGCCGCCGTGGCTGCGCCGGTGGTGATGGCGGGCGCGCTCGCCATGATGACGCACCTGCGATGGCAGTCGGGACAGGCCGAGCAGGCCGCCGATGCCGCTCGCGTGCAGGCGGAGGCCAACCAGCTGGAGGCCGAGGACCGTGGCCGGATCGCGCAGGCCGCGCTGCAGCAGCTGGTGCCCGAGATGCACGTGAGCGCCGTGCGACACGCCCTGGCCGCGCTTGGCGAGGGGCGGCTGGAGACCGCGGAGGAGGAACTTCGGACGCTTCGCTCGATCGATCCGCCGGACGCCGAGCGACGCCTCGACCGCAGGCTGATCCAGTCGGCCCTGCACCCGGAACGATGGGCCGTGCCGCTGGGGGCCGGATCGATCACCTCGATGGCCACCGATGCGGACGGTCGACATCTGGCCGTGGCCGCCGCCGACGGCTCCGTACACGTGCTCAGGACGGACGATGGTCACCCGCTGCTGACGCTGCCACGAACCTCGTCCCCCGCTCGCCTGGTGGCGATGTCCGCCGACGGCCGCACCCTGGCCTGCGGTCACGAGGATGGCTCCGTCCAGCTGCGGGACATGCCCAGTGGCGTGACCATGGGGGCGTGGACCGCCCACGCGGGCTGCATCCGCGGATTGGCCTTCATCCCGGGCTCCCGAACGCTGGCCACGGCCGGCGCGGATGGACGCGCTCGTGTCTGGGACCTGCTCACGCACGGCCGCACGCTCGAGCTGCCCGATCTCCGTTCCCCCATCACGGCCATGGCCGTGTCGGAGGATGGACGCCTGCTCGCCACCTGCACGGCGGATCGCATGCTTCGTCTCTGGGATGTCACCCGCGGCGCGCCTCGCGGGGAGCGATCGGGTCTTGACGGCTCGTCGGCTTCCATCCTGTTCGCGCCGGATGGCCTGACGCTGGCCGTGGCCGGTGATGCAGGCACGGTGCAGCGGTGGAACCTGCCGGACCTCTCGCCCGCCGGGGTCCTTCGCGTGGGAGCGCCCGTCCGTGGACTGGCGTGGACCGCCGCCGAAGCTGGCGGAATCGCGGTGACCGCGTCCGAGGCCGGCCTGCATCTCGCCTCGGGCGGTGGCACGCCCGCGGCCATGCCTGGACTGCCCGTGCCCTCGACATGCCTGAGCGTGCCCGCGTCGGGTGCGTGGATCGCGTCAGCCGGCCCGGATGGACTGGTGCGACTTCGCGACACCGCACCCACCCAGCCGCTTCGCATCCAGGGCTCCACGCGTCGCCTCGCGATCACCGCGTCGGGGGAGTCCCTGCACGTGGATGCGGACGGATCCATCCATGTCGCCAACGCATCGGGTCAGCGCCGCTTGCTGCGGCCCGCAGGCCCCCCCGCCACCAGCGTGGCCCTGGCCAGCCTCACACCGCGAGCTGCCCTGGGGCACCCGGGCGGCGTGATCGAGATCATCGACCTGAACGATGGACGCACGCTTGCGGAGATCCCGGCCCATGCGGGAGAGGTCCGGAGCCTCGCCCTGTCCCATGACGGAAGCCGGATGGCCTCCAGCGGGATCGATGGCTCCATCCGCGTCTGCCGCGTGGACCGGCCTGCGGAGAGCCTGCGACTGGAAGGTCACGCGGGCGCGCTTCGCGCCCTGGCGTTCTCTCCCGATGGCCTTGGGCTCGCCTCGCTGGCCGAGGACCGGTCGCTTCGCGTGTGGAACCTGGCCAGCGGCGCCAGGATCGCGTCGTTCCGGACGCCTCAGGACCTCTCGCCCACGATGGCCTTCGATGGCCCGGGCCAGACGCTGGCCTGCGGTCGACCGGATGGACGACTGCACCTGTGGGATGTGACCACGGCACGGGAACTTGGCTCGATCCGCGTGGCCGCCGAAGGCGCGGAGATCGCCGCCCTGGCCCCCGATGCAGGCCGCATCGCGCTTCGCGATGCCGACCGC
>RFOC01000129.1 GCA_009926815.1 Planctomycetota bacterium | reverse complement strand
CTACTTCTGGATCATGGGCCGCATCGACGACGTGCTGAACGTGAGCGGCCACCGCCTGGGCACCGCCGAGGTGGAGAGCAGCCTGGTGGGCAGCAAGCTGGTGGTGGAAGCCGCCGTGGTTGGCATGCCTCACGAGATCAAGGGCACGGGCATCGCGGCCTTCTGCGTGCTGCATCCGGATCACGCGGCGCATGCCGACGATGCCATGCGGAAGCGCCTCATGGAGCACGTGGCCCGTGACATCGGAGCCATCGCGCGGCCGGACATGATCCGCTTCACGAATGCGCTGCCCAAGACGCGCAGCGGCAAGATCATGCGGCGGCTCCTTCGTGACGTGGCGGCCGGCAAGGAAGTGAAGCAGGACACCACCACGCTGGAGGACTTCAGCGTGATCGCGAAGCTTCGCGAGAGCGACGAGACCTGAAACGCGAACGCCCCGCGAACTGGGCGGGGCGCCGCGGGTCCGAGGCGCCTGCCAGGGACCATCTTCCATTTCCACCTGCTCGACACGACTCCGAGCGTTCGCATGCGAGCAGTCTGGTCATCCCGAGGGACGCCGCGGGCCGAGACCCGTGGACTGCCTCGGATCACGAGGCAGCACGGGAGGCAGGGGCCTGGGCGTCTGGTCTTCGCGATCCACCGCTGATTCGGCCCCCGTTGGGCCGGCCCGGGGTCCGGCCCTGGGCACCCCAAATACGGACCCTTCGTCCGGGCATGAGCATGCCCTCGCGGGAATTTTGCAAACCTTTGCTGCACAGAGTCTTGCATCATCGCCCATCGCGGTCAGGAGCCCCGCACGCGTCGCTCCCATGCGAACACACACGGACTCTCTCACGCAACAGTCCGCAGACCCGCCAGCAGAAGCACCGCGGCGAGCGCCATGCGAAGCCTGGCGGGCGAGGACCAGCGGGCCAGCTGACTGCCCACCAGCACCGCAGGCACGGAACCCGCAAGCATGCTGCCCAGCATGGCGCCATCGACGCGTCCCGAGAGCAGGTAGCCCGACCCGGCAATCAGCGCCAGCGGGATCGCGTGCACCAGATCGGTGGCCACCAGCCGGTGCGGCGTCATGCGAAGCGGGTAGAGGGCCACCATCAGCACCGTGCCCAGCGCGCCGGCACCGACCGAGGTCAGGGCCACGAGCACACCCAGCAAGGCCCCCGCCACCACGGTGAGCACGGGCTGCCTCGACTTGAAGCGCTCCGGATCGCCCATGCGCCGCTCACGGGCCCACGAAGCCAGCCGCGGACCCGCCACCAGCCCGATCGCGGTGATGAGCACGACCACCCCGATGGCGCGCGTGAGCCACGGCACGCGATCCACGCTTCCACCCAGGGCCACCAAGGCCACCACCGCAAGAGCCACCGGCAGGCTGCCGCACCACAATCGCCGGACCACCTGCCAATCCACCTGTCCCCCCCGCTGGTGCAGGGGCACCGCCACCAGCTTGGTCACGGCGGCGAACCACAGATCGGTGGCCACGGCGGTCACCGGTGGCACGCCGAAGAACAGCAGCAGGATGGGCGTCATCAGGGCCCCGCCGCCGACACCCGTGAGCCCGACCACCAGACCCGTGCAGGCACCGGCGACGGCGAGGGCAGGATCGATCGAGGGGACCATGCGTCGGCTCCGCTCACTCACCCAAGAGCTGCCGCCAGGGCCGACTGGAAGCCACGAATGCCGGGTTGATCAGGTCGGCCTTGCCGCAGGAAAGTGGCTTCCCCTCAAGGGTGGTCACGCAGCCACCGGCGCCCTCGACCACGGCCTGCGCCGCGGCGGTGTCCCACTCCGCCGTGGGGCCCAGTCGTGGATAGCAGTCCGCGGCGCCCTCGGCCACGCGGCAGAACTTCAGCGAACTGCCTGCCTGCACCAGCGTGTGCGACCCGAGCGCCGCGATGAAGTCCCGGGTCTCCTGGTTCATGTGGCTCTTGCTCGCGACGACCCGCAGCGGCCGCGAAGGCGGCGTGCGCACCGAGATGGCATGCACCCCACCACCGCGATGCACCCGGGCACCCTCGGAGGATCCCACGAAGAGTTCATCGAGCACCGGAGCATGGACCAGCCCGAGCACCGGACGCCCATCCTGCACCAGCGCCACGTTCACCGTGAACTCGCCGTTGCGGGCGATGAACTCCTTGGTGCCGTCGAGCGGATCGATCAGCCAGAACCGTCCGGTCGACTTCCGGTGCATCAGCGAGGACGCATCCTCCTCGCTGACCACGGGAACGCCGGGAACGAGACCCTCCAGGCCGTCCACCAGGCATCGGTGCGAGGCCAGATCGGCTTCGGTCAGCGGGGTTTCGTCTGCCTTGACCTGAATGCCCCCGCCCTCTGGACGGTCGTAGACCGCCAGCACGGCCTCGCCCGCCCTCCGGGTGAGGCTGATCAGGCATTCAAGAACCTTGGCGTCGACGCCGGACTGTCGCATAGTGCAAATTTACATCCCATTTTCAATGCTGGTGATTTGATGATCCTCATTTTCACGATATTCTTGAATCAGCACTGTTTTGCGACACATGGCCAGGAAGCCCATCCAACCCGCAACCGACCTGCTTGGCCTGGACGCCCCCGGTGCCTGGGACACCGAGCGGGCGTTCCTGCATCTGCAGCGGCAGGGCCTGTGCGAGAGCAAGCGCACGGCTGAACGCCGACTGCGTGAACTTGACGTGGTGCCCGAGTCGATCAGCGAGGCCGATCTCACCGACGAGTTCGCTCGACCCCTCAACCGCCTGCTGCTGGAATGGGCGATGGACGAGGCCCGAAGCAAGCGATGGCTGGTGCTCCTGGCCCGACTGCATGTGCTGCCCACCGGCGTCGCGTGTCTCGTGGCCAACGATGCGCGAGGCGCGCATTTCTGGGTGCCGCTGCGTGGTGGACAGGCGGACCACGAAACCGTCGCCGACGCGCTCCAGCAGATCGAAAGGCATGTCGGCAAGGTCGTCGCCATCTTCCCCTCGGGCCCGCTCTGCCGACTGTGCCGCGGACGCCCCGCCCCCAAGGGCGTCCAGATGGACATGCTGGCATACCCGCCGACGCTCGATCCGGAGCCGGCCCTGGCGCCACCGCGGCCGCGTGGCAGCACCCGGACGCATCTGGATCGACTGGAGGATGAGAGCATCCAGATCATCCGCGAGGCCGTGGCGGAGAGCGAGAACCCGGTCATGCTGCACTCGCTCGGCAAGGACAGCATGGTCATGATGCACCTGGCGCAGAAGGCCTTCTTCCCCGCGCCACCTCCCTTCCCCCTGCTTCACGTGGACACGCGATGGAAGTTCCGCGAGATGTACCTCTTCCGCGAATGGATGGCCCGCGCGAGCGGCATGCGCATGCTTCGACACGTGAATCCCGAGGCCGTGGAGCGTGACATCAATCCCTTCGACCATGGCTCGCAGCTGCACACCGACATCACCAAGACCGTGGGCCTGAAGCAGGCGCTCTCGATGCACCGCTTCGATCTGGCCTTCGGCGGCGCCCGTCGCGACGAGGAGAAGAGCAGGGCCAAGGAGCGGGTGTTCAGTTTCCGCACCGCCGCGCACGCCTGGGACCCGAAGAACCAGCGGCCCGAGCTGTGGAATCTCTACAACGCCCGCAAGAACCCGGGCGAGAGCATCCGGGTGTTCCCGCTCTCCAACTGGACGGAGCTGGACGTCTGGAGCTACGTGCTGCGCGAGGCCATCCCGGTGGTGCCGCTCTACTTCGCCAAGGTGCGGCCGGTGGTGGAACGCGAGGGAGCCATCTTCCTGGTGGATGACGATCGCATGCGTCTGCTGCCGGGCGATCGCATCGAGCGCCGCATGGTTCGCTTCCGCACGCTGGGCTGCTATCCGCTCACCGGCGCGGTGGAGAGTTCCGCCACCACGCTGCAGGACATCGTGCTGGAGCTGCTCCAGTCGCGGCAGTCGGAACGACAGGGCCGCGTGATCGACCACGATTCGGCGGCCAGCATGGAGAAGAAGAAGCGCGAGGGGTACTTCTGATGGCCCGCCAGGCGAGGCTGGGACTGCTGCGCTTCATCACCTGCGGCAGCGTGGATGACGGCAAGAGCACGCTGATCGGTCGCCTGCTCTGGGAGAGCCAGCTGCTCTTCGAGGACCAGATCGCGGCGCTCAAGCGAGACTCGGCCAGGCACGGCACGCAGGGCGACAACATCGACTTCGCCCTGCTGGTCGATGGCCTGGCCGCCGAGCGCGAGCAGGGCATCACCATCGACGTGGCCTACCGGTTCTTCACCACCGATCGCCGCACCTTCATCGTGGCGGACACGCCCGGCCACGAGCAGTACACGCGCAACATGGCGACCGGGGCCAGCACCGCCGATGCCGCGGTGCTGCTGGTGGATGCACGGCAGGGCCTGCTGACGCAGACGCGGCGCCACAGCCACCTGGTGTCGCTGGTGGGCATCCGCGACGTGGCGATGGCCGTGAACAAGATGGACCTGGTCGGGTTCGATCGTGGCATCTTCGAGCGCATCGTCGACGACTACAGGTCCTTCGCCGAGCCGCTGGGCTTCCGCTCGATCACCGCGGTGCCCATGTCGGCGCTCCACGGCGACAACGTCACGGGCAAGTCGCCCCGCATTCGGTGGCACGACGGCCCCACCCTCATGGGCTGGCTCGAGACGGTGCAACCCGCTCCGCCCTCCGAGGAACGCTTCCGCTTCCCGGTGCAGCTGGTCAACCGCCCCTCGCCGGATTTCCGGGGCTTCATGGGCACGGTGGCCGAGGGCTGGGTGCGGCGCGGCGACACGGTGCGCGTGACCGCCAGCGGCGAGACGGCGCGGGTGCACCGCATCGTGACGCGCGATGGCGACCGGGAACGCGCGGACCGGGGGGAATCCGTCACGCTGACGCTGGACCGCGAGGTGGATGCAAGCCGAGGCGACGTGATCAGCTGCTCGGAAGCGGTGGACACCACGGACCAGTTCGAGGCGACGCTGGTGTGGCTGCACGCCGATCCGGGGCTGATGGGACGCGGCTACCTGCTCAAGCTGGGCACGCAGACCGTGCCCGCAAGCGTGACGGCGATCAAGCATGGCCTGAACGTGAACACCATGGGCCACGAGCCCCGCTCGCAACTGGCCCTGAACGACATCGCGCTCTGCACCATCGCCACCGGCCGGCCGATCGCCTTCGACGCCTACGAGCGGTCGCGCGCCATGGGCGGCTTCATCCTGGTCGACCGATTCACCAACGCCACGGTGGCCGCCGGCATGATCCGGCACAGCCTGCGCCGAGCCCAGAACGTGCATCGCCAGGCCCTGACCGTGAAGCGGGAGGATCGAGAGCGGCTCCAGGGCCACCCCGCACGCGTGGTGTGGTTCACCGGCCTCTCGGGCAGCGGCAAGAGCACCATCGCCAACGCGCTGGAGGTGGCCCTGCACCAGCGCGGCCGGCACACCTACATCCTGGATGGCGACAACGTGCGGCAGGGCCTGAACCGAGACCTGGGCTTCACCGACGCCGATCGCGTGGAGAACATCCGCCGCGTGGCCGAGGTGGCCAGGCTGATGTGCGACGCGGGTCTGGTGGTGCTGACCAGCTTCATCTCGCCCTTCCGCGCCGAGCGCGAGATGGCACGCGAGCTGGTGGGACCGGATCGCTTCGTCGAGGTCTTCGTGAGCACGCCGCTGGCCGCCTGCGAATCCCGCGACCCCAAGGGGCTCTACCGCAAGGCGCGCAGCGGCCAGTTGCCCAACCTGAGCGGCGTTGGAAGCCCCTACGAGGCCCCGATGGAGCCGCAGCTGGTGATCGACGCCTCCGTCACCCCGGTGGAGGAGGCGGTGAGCCGCCTCCTGAAGATGCTGGGCGCCCCCGCCGGCGGCTGACCGCCGGGCAGGAACATGAAGTGGAGCCGAGGGGAGTCGAACCCCTGTGCCGAGACGCTCGCAACGAAGGCTTCTACGCGTGTATCCAGCTGTTCCATCTCGAACCCCGTGTCAGT
>RFOC01000128.1 GCA_009926815.1 Planctomycetota bacterium | reverse complement strand
ACGAAGTCAATCCATGAATGGTATGGAAATCATGAGAGGGGCGTCAACGGAACGCCGGATGGGGGTTCCCGACCCCACCAGGGCCGATCACACCCCCAAGCCCGGTGCCGCTACCTTCCGGACATGCTTGAGGAGATGCTCCTGCCGGCGTTGGTGCAGCGGCTTGACCGAATTCCGGATGCCACGCTCCTGATCCGAACAATTTCCGAACAGATGGCCGAGCCAACGGGGCTCACGGGCGCCACCCTGGAGCAGGCATTCACGGAAAGGCTTCGCAGAGGGGGTGTTGCGACACCGGAAGGCGTTGCGTTCCCCCACGCGGTCATCGCCGGGGTTCGCCGAACCGTGGTTGGCTGCGTGCTCATTCCGGGAGGCATCGAACTGGACGCCCGGCAGCCCCCGAGCGACCTGGTCTTCGCCATCGCCGGCGATTCCGCCCGACCCTGGGAGCACGTCCGCCTTCTGGCCCGCCTGAGCCGGATCGCCGGAGACGAGGAGGCACGTCGCCGCCTTCGAGCCTGCCCTGACGGCATCGCCCTGCTGGACGCGCTTCGTCAGGAGGACACTCGCCATGGCTGAGGTCCTGCCGTCGAAGCTGCTCATCCTGATCGCTCGCTCCGAGGAGAGCTTCGATCCCGTCATCACGGCGCTTCTCGACGCCGGCATCACCGGCGCCACCGTGCTGGAGAGCCGAGGCATCGGCGCGATCATCCGCGCCGAGATGCCGATCTTCGCCGGCCTGGCGGCGCTGCTGCCCCAGGCCACCGGCAGCCGAGTGATCCTCTCGGTGGCACCGCAGGAGAGGATCGAGGCGCTGCTCCGCTACCTGGAGCAGTTGCCGCGCGAACGCCGCCCCATCGGCGTGACCATGCCGGTCGAGAGCGTGCTGGGACTGGAACTCTGAGATGACGCCCGAGGCGGTGGCAGCTTCCGACGGCGTGGGCCAGGCGCTGGGCGCCCTCGCGGCTGGAGGGTCGGCGCTGCTGCTCGCCTTTGTGTCACTCACCCGTCCCGCCGCTCGACTGGCACGCTGGCCCGTGGCCAGCGCGCTGCTGGGCGGAGGCTGGCTGGCGCTGGCCGCGGGGCTGCTGCTGGGACCGGGTGGCATGGGCCTGCTCCGGAACGACGCGCTGGTCGAGCTTCGCCCGCTCACGCAGCTGGGCCTGGCCTGGATCGGCCTGCTCGTGGGCCTGCAGATGCGGCGGGACCTTCTCGCCGCGGTTCCGGCGACGCTCTGGCGATGGATTCTCGTCGATGCGGCGCTGTCCTTCATCGCCGGCGCCGGCCTTGCGTTCGCGGCGCTGCGCACGGTTGCGCCCTCGGCCAGCCTGATGCTCCTGTGGCCGATCGCCAGCCTGGTGGGCGCGGCCTGCATCGGATGGTCGGGTGAACTCCGCTCGCTCCGGGGACTCGATGCTCGGGCACCGCAGGTCGCCGCGTGGATCCAGGCGGGCGCGGGTCTGGGGTCGGCGCTCTCGATCATCGCGTGCGACCTGATCACCATGTCGCCCCGCGGATCGCAGGGCATGCTCGCGGTGCTGGCCATGGCTGGTGCCGCGGCCCTGAGCCTGCGCACGGTGCTGGGACCGCAATCCGGGCAGGATGGCCGCCTCATCCTGGCGTTGCTGGCCACGCTGGCCACCGTCGCGGGCGCGGGAGCCGCCATGGACGCCAGCCCCATGACGGGCGCCTTCCTGCTGGGGCTGGTGGTGGCCCAACTCCGGGGCGGTCCCATGCGGCGACTCGAACGACTGGTGTCCGAGAGCGAACCGGCCGTCGCCGCCATCTTCTTCATGCTGGCGGGCGTCATGCTGGGTGGAGGAGGCCGATGGCCCTGGTTGCTGGCGTCGGGACTGCTCATCTCGCGTCTGCTGCTGAAGCCGCTCGTGGCCTGGTGGGCGCTGCAGGAACGCTGGCGGGAGCCGGGAGCGCTTCGGCTCCGACGCGGCGCGGTGCGACAGGCGCCCATCGCGATCGCGCTGGCGGTGTCCGCCGTGCAGGTGCATGACACCCAGACCGAGCGAGGCGTGCTGCTGGCCCTGGTCGTGGTCGGCCTGACGAGCGGACTGCTGCCCTTGCTGGGAAGGCGAACCTCATGAGGCGCGCCCTCACCCTGCTGCTCAGCCTGGTTGCGCTCGTGATCGCGGTGGGCATGCTCCGGGCATGGACGGAAGGTCCCGGCGCCATGTCCGGGACCCCGGGTCTCCTGGGCGACGCACCCGCCCCATTGCCACCCGGCGTGGCCACGGCGGCACTCTCGCTGGGCCTGCTGCTGCTGGGATCGTTCCTGCTGGGCGAGCTCGCCTCGATCGCCGGACTGCCTCGCGTGAGCGGAGCGCTGGTCTTCGGCGTGCTGGCGGGCCCCGAGCTGCACGCGGCGGTGGGTGCCCCGATGCCTCCGCTGGTCCCTCGAGACGAGCTCCAGTACCTGCAGATGGTCGATGCGCTCGCCGTCAGCATGATCGGACTGGTGGCCGGAGGCGAGATCCGACTGGAATTCCTCCGCCGCGCCGCCGGCCAGGTGGCCCGACTCGCGGTCTCCGACATGCTGGGCGTGCTGCTGTGGGTGGGCACGGGACTGGCCGCCCTGGGCGGCTTCGTGCCCCTGCTGTCCGAGCGCTCGGCGTCGCATCGCGCCTATCTCACGCTGCTGCTGGCCACCATGGCGGTGGCCAACAGTCCAGCCGTGGTCACCGCCATGCTGCGGGAGACCGGAGCGAGAGGTCCCCTCTCTCGCACCGCGCTGGCGGTCACCGTGGTGAAGGATCTCTCGCTCGTGGTCCTGGTGAGCGCGTTGCTGGCTGCGTGGGGTGGCAGCCGCGCCGGTGGTTCCGCCGCCTGGAGCGTGGCCTGGCACCTGAGCGGTTCGCTGCTGGTGGGGGCGTGCTTCGCGGCGCTGCTGGCGCTGGCCGCGCTGAGGACACGCATCCGCCTGGACCTGGTGGTGCTCGTCAGTGGATTCGCCATCGCGCTGGCGGGGCGGCTTCTCTCGATCGCGCCACTGCTGGCGGGCATCACGGCGGGCTTCGCGCTGGCCAACCTGGCGCCTCGCCGCAGCGAGCGGCTCTTCCGATCGATCGACAACCTGCTTCCCGCCACCTACGCCCTGTTCTTCGCGGTCGCCGGCGCGCGGATCGGGCTCGGGGGGCTCTCCCAGGTCCTGCCCATCGCCGCGTGCATCGCCGCCCTTCGCCTGGCCGGCATCTGGACCGGCCTTCGGGTGGGCTGCGCCTGGGCAGGCGTGCACGGCCACACCCGGAGCTGGCTCTGGACCAGCATGGTTCCGCAGGCCGGGGTGAGCATTGCGCTGGCCTCCGAGGCCCGCGCGGTGCTGGGCAACGAACCCTGGGCCGACGCGCTGCTGGCCCTCCTGCTGACGGTGGTGGCGCTGCACGAACTGGCCGGCCCTCCCCTGCTGCGGCTGGGGCTACGGTCCGGCGAGGTCCGGCGATGATCGACACCCACTGCCATCTCACCTACACGCAGTACGAAGGCCAGGTGCCCCAGGAGCTGGATCGCATGCGCCAGGCGGGCGTGCGCGGGTGCATCACCGTGGGCACCACCAGTGCCGACAGCGTGGCGGGTTGCCGGCTCGCGGAGGCCCACGAAGGCGTGTGGTGCAGCGCGGGCGTGCATCCCCTGCACAGCGACGAACCCGTGGACTGGGGCGCCCTGCATGCGTGCGGCCAGCGGCCGCGGTGCGTGGCCTGGGGAGAACTGGGCCTGGACCGCCACTATCCGCAACCCGCGTGGCCGCACCAGATCGCGGCGCTCGAGGGTCAGCTGGACCGCATCGCACGATGGGGCGCCGAGGGCCTGCGCAAGCCGGTGATCATCCACTGCCGCGAGGCCTTCGACGAACTGCTCCCTCGCCTGTCCGCCAGCGGCCTGCCCGCCGACCGCTTCGTGTTCCACTGCTTCAGCGGCACCGCGGACGAGGCCCGCCGCGTGCTGGATTTCGGGGCCTGGATCAGCTTCACGGGCATCGTCACCTACCGCAACGCACCCGAGGTTCAGCAGGCTGCCCGCCTGGTGCCGGATGACCGCATCATGGCGGAGACCGACGCGCCGTTCCTCTCGCCCGAGCCCATGCGATCCGCCAAGCCCAACCGGCCCGCCCACGTCATGCTGGTCGCCCGGCAGCTCGCCATGCTGCGTGGCATGGACGAGGCGGCCTGCGCCAGGCTGCTCGATGCCAACGCCTGCCGCTTCTTCGGCCTGCCCCCCGGGGATTGACCCGAGACCGGGATAGCATCCCGGAATGGAGCGTCCTGCCCCGGATCCCTCCGGCCACGCCGTGATGACGCTCGGCGATCACCTCGACGAGCTCCGTCGCCGCGTGCTGCTGGCGCTCGCGGTGCCGGTGCCGGTGGCCATCGCGGCCTTCGCCTTCGCCGCTCCCATCCGCGACGTCCTGTGCGAGCCCGCCCTCCGCGCACTTCGGGCCCATGACCTGCCGGCGCAGCTGCAGGTGCTCAATCCCATCGAGACGCTGGGTTCGGAGCTGAAGCTCTCGCTGGTGGCCGCGCTGGTGCTGGCGGCACCCTGGATCGCGCTGCAGGTCTGGAAGTTCGTGGAACCCGGGCTGTACGCGCACGAGCGCCGCTTCGTGCGCCTGCTCGTGCCCATGTCCGCCGTCCTGACCATCCTGGGCCTGGCGCTGCTGTACTTCCTGCTCCTGCCGCTGATGCTGGAGGTGCTGGTGAGCATCGGGGGCGAGCCGCCCCGCCTGCTGCAGTCCGGCGGTCCGACCACCGTGGCCAGCACACCGGTGATCCCGACGCTGGCCGAATCGCCGGCGCATCCGCAGCCCGGACAGCTCTGGCTGACGCCGGACCATCGGCTCGCCGTCGCGGTCCCGGTCGATCCGCAGCATGTGGAGGTCCGGACCGTGATGCTCGCGCACGACTCCCGACTCATGCAGCAGTTCCGGCTGAGCGAATACCTGGACTTCACGCTCGACTTCGCGCTGGGCATCACGATCGCCTTCCAGACCCCCCTGGTGGTGCTGCTGCTGGGCTGGCTGGGCGTGCTGACGCCCTCGGCGCTGGCGCGCCAGCGGCGCTACGCCATCTTCGCGGCGGCGGTGATCGGCGCCGTGGTCACCCCAAGCGGCGATCCGTTCTCCATGGCCCTGCTCGCCGTGCCCGTCTACCTGCTCTACGAGCTCGGCATCCTGCTGCTTCGCGTGGCGCCGCCCTCGGCCGTGGCGCAGGGTGAGGTGCTCGGTCGGCTGCTCAGGCTGGTCCGCGGCGGCGAGGCGTGAGAGGCATGTACCTCCGCAACGAGAATCGCCGATCCCATCGATGGCTGCGGAACATGAACGCCCGACACCCCTGGCTGGCGTCCGGAGACGTGGCCATGATGCGACGGGCCATCGACCTGGCCCGTCAGGCCGCGGCCTCGGGCGAGGTGCCCGTGGGCGCGGTCATCTATCGGGGAGCGGAGATCGTGGCGGAAGCCGCCAACGATCGCGAGGCCTCGTCCGACCCAGCCGGCCATGCCGAGATGGTGGCTCTGCGGCGGGCCGGCGTCGCGCTGGAGCGTTGGCGGCTCCATGACTGCCGGATGGCGGTCACTCTGGAACCGTGCCCCATGTGCGCCGGCGCTCTGGTCAACGCCCGGCTGGGTGGCCTGGTTTTCGGGGCCTTCGACCCGAAGGCCGGAGCCGTGGGCACCCTCTATGACATTCCCCGGGACCCCCGGCTGAACCACCGACTGCCCTGCGCGGGCGGAATGTTGGCCCCGGAGGCGATCGGGCTTCTGCGCAAGTTCTTTCAGGACCGGCGGCTGCGCCGATAGGTCCGAAAACCACCCGAATTCCGCCTTCTGCAGGCCAGAACATGGGGAACCGCTGGCCATTGGCTGACGGAATCACACGGTAGGCCGGTCCTGCCCGTCTTTGGCGTTGCAGGACAGACCGCGAGACGACTGCACAAATCGAGAGAGG